>JBNMLR010000233.1:0-4519 GCA_050874945.1 Butyribacter sp.
CCGCTCTCACCTGTGATTGCAACAAACTCACCTTTTGAAAATTCAAGATTTACATTTCTGAGTGCCTGTGTGACCGATGACTCAGAATAGTAATATTTGTATATATTCTCTAATCTTATCATTTTACTCCTCCCCTTTTTCCATTTTGCATTTTTATTCAGACGCTTAATTATAGTTTTATCTGTAACATATTTTAATTTACTTTTCTTTCATTTAACTAAGAATTTTCTTATATATTTCTTAAGAAACAACGATATGAGTTAAAGAAAACACAATTTTTGAACTCCACATCATAATACGACAGATAAAAAATATATAATTCTTAATTTATCATAACATTTTTTATCTTTTTAAAAAGCTACAAAAATCAGTGCTGTTTTATGTGATTTGTTATAGAAATCAAAAAAAGAAGCAGTACGGAAAAAATCCGCACTGCTTCTTTTTATTGCTTTATGCTAATATCTTCTGCCCTCTTCTTCTTTACCTAAAAATCTCATTGCACTCTGAATATCATCGTCACTGTAAGACTTCTTGGCATATATATGAAGACCATTTTTTCTCCTGCACTCAGGACATACCGCACCGAAATCTATCGTTTTTCCACATATCTGACAATGAATCGGTGTAATGTGTTCTCCTGACTTGTATTGAATACGCCCTTCTTTTATCCATCTGCGGACTTTTGAAACAGGTATCCCAAAATGTTCTGCAACATCTATTTCTTTTACATCATTTTCTCTGATATAATCTTTTACTTCCGCAAACAAATTCAGATCCTTGCACTCCGGACAAAGGTCATCACTATACACCTTGTTTAATATACGACCACACTGTGCACATTCATGCACATTTTCATCCAGCTTTTTCTTAAAATCTTTTCTGTCAAGTGTCATGTGCAATCCCTCCAATTCATCTGCTGTATAGTATATGCAGACAATGATATACCTTATAGATGTAACATTACGGTCTGCAATAAAACAAATCTAAATCTTATAATTTAATTTATTTACCTAAAAACTCCTTGCCACCCATATATGGTCTGAGTGCTTCAGGAATACGGACATTTCCATCTGCCTGAAGATTATTCTCAAGAAATGCGATAAGCATTCTAGGTGGTGCAACAACCGTATTATTGAGGGTATGTGCAAAATATTTTTCACCATTCTCTCCACGGACACGAATCTGAAGACGGCGTGCCTGTGCATCACCAAGATTTGAACAGCTTCCAACCTCGAAGTATTTCTTCTGACGAGGTGACCATGCCTCAACATCTATAGATTTAACCTTGAGGTCTGCCAAATCTCCTGAACAGCACTCAAGTGTACGGACAGGAATATCAAGACTTCTGAACAGGTCAACCGTGTTCTGCCATAATTTGTCAAACCACATCTTGCTCTCTTCTGGCTTACATACAACTATCATTTCCTGTTTTTCAAACTGATGTATGCGGTAAACTCCACGCTCCTCTATACCATGAGCACCCTTTTCTTTTCTGAAACAAGGTGAATAGCTTGTAAGAGTCTTTGGAAGTTCTTTCTCCTCAACGATAGTGTCGATGAATTTACCTATCATTGAGTGCTCACTTGTTCCGATGAGGTATAAATCCTCTCCCTCAATCTTATACATCATGGCATCCATCTCAGCGAAACTCATAACACCGGTAACTACATTGCTTCTTATCATAAATGGCGGTATGCAGTATGTGAATCCTCTGTCGATCATAAAATCTCTTGCATATGAGATAACTGCTGAATGAAGTCTTGCAATATCTCCCATAAGATAATAGAAACCGTTTCCTGCAACTTTTCCTGCCGCATCAAGGTCGATACCGTTAAATTTTTCCATAATCTCTGTGTGATATGGCACTTCAAAATCAGGAACAACAGGCTCACCGAATTTTTCAATCTCTACATTCTCACTGTCATCCTTACCGATAGGAACGCTAGGGTCGATGATGTTTGGAATAACCATCATTCTCTCTTTTACTTTTTCCTGATACTCTTTTTCAAGTTCTTCCAACTCGGCAAGTTTCTCAGCATTCTTTGAAACTTCTGCTTTCTTTGCCTCAGCTTCTTCTTTCTTTCCCTGAGCCATGAGAGCACCGATTTCTTTTGAGATTGATTTTCTTGAAGCACGGAGTGCATCTGCATCCTGCTTTGCCTGTCTTGACTTGGCATCAAACTCTATAACTTCATCTACTAACGGGAGTTTGTCATCCTGAAATTTGTTTTTAATATTCTGTTTTACAATATCCGGATTTTCTCTCAGAAATTTTATGTCTATCATCTTTTATCTCCTTTTACTTCTTTTATCATTTTAACACTATCAGGTAGAGGTATAACCCCCTTCTGATATGCTGCTTATAACAGAATTTCGTTGCCGTTTACATAATAGTTGAATGTTACCCGACATCCATTTTATTTTACACATATTATTGAAATATTGCAACCTGAACATTAACTGTCGTACCGCAGGTATAAACAGCGAGAATATCTTACTTTCCGACCGCACCATTATAACCGGGTCACTGCCGCTTACTGCTCTATGTTATAAAAACGGATGATTTCTTTGATAATATTACAGTCTTTATAAATTTGACAGGAAACATTTTTCAAATACATTGCCTCTGACTGCACCGTAATACATATCACCCTCAAACATTTCACAGCCTATCTTTCTTGCAAATTCCTCGTGCATAGGTGTATGTATTCCTCCACAGGTAACAGTAAGTCCGAGACTCTTTGCCATCTCAACAGTCTTACTTAAGATAATGGTTTCCTTTTCCGATGTCATATATTCGTTGAAATACTCGCCGTGGAACTTGATGCCCGTCACACTCAGCTTTCTGATAGAATGGATAGCCGTGTGGTCCGTTCCAAATCTGCTTATAACTACATTGTAACCTCTGCCGCACAGCTTCTCTATTGCCATTTCAAGCACCGTAGTCATGTCCGCAAGATACCTCTCCTGAATTTCTATGATAACATCTTTTGGTTCAAGTCCGTTCTTTTTAACAACAATATCATCTATTTTTTTGACAACATTGTGGATTGAAAGCTCGCTCGCCGTCATTTCTATTGAAAACGGAACGATTTTGTTTCCAAGTTTTTTCCATGCTCCGACACTACAGCAGACCGCCGACAGTGTAGCCAGTGCAAAACTGCTCAATCTGCCGCCACGCTCGATAAGTCTTGTCAGTTCATCAGATTCAAGGACATGACCGTCCTTTAATTGCACTCTCGGAACAGCCTTACAGCCGACAATGTTTTCCTTGTTGCCTTTTATTCTAGGCAAATAGCAGATTTCTATGTCGTTGTTCCTTACCGCATCATAAACTTCACTTATCGTTTCTTCTTCCTTGAACTGCTCACTCTTAAGGTCATCGGTATATATCGCATAATGATTTCCACGAAGCCCTTTTATGCTTCTCCTTGCCATATCTGCCTTTTCAAGCATTTCAAGAAGTTCACAGTCCGACTCCTGAACAAGATAAATTCCCGTTGTAGTTCCAAACTCTATATTTACATCTTTTTCTTCTTCCTCAGCAACATTTCTTGCCCTTACCATCTCGGACATCATACGCAGAAGTTCTTTGTGACTCTCATATTTTGTAAGCAATACAAAATAATCTCCGTCAACTCGTGAGCAGACACCCTCCTTTGCGAGATTGTTGAGAAGTGTTTTTGAAAATTCTTCCAAAATCCTGTTGCTTATCGAAAAACCATAATGATGACTGAATTTTCTAAACTCATTTATATCAGCACACACAAGTGCATAATGCTCTTTTTCTTTTCTCTTGCCGAGAATTTTTTCTGCCTTGTTCATAAATGAAGCATACGGCATAAGTGATGTAATATTATCCTCAGCCTGTGCCTGCGCTGACTTCGCCATATTTACAAGTTTGTTACGCTCTGAGATTTCCTCTCTCTCATGGTCGAGTGTCGATGAAATTTCTTCGGCATTGTCCACAAGTCTGGTAACGGTGTAAATCTTGTCCGGTTTATCATCGTCATTATCCGAAACGGACACGGCACATATTTCAACATTTCTAAACATTGAACTGTTGTCTCTTATCCTGTATATATAGCGGCTGCTTCCGATATTTTCAATCCTGTTTTTCACGTTCTTTTCAAATATCTTCGCATCGTCCGGATGGAAAAGTTCAAGTATTTCAGGAAGGTCATCCCATGTCCTCAAAAAGTTTTCCTTTGAAAACGATTCGCCGAGACTGCCACTCATCGAAAATGTTTTATTGTTTATGTCATATGTCCACATAGTCTCCTTAAGATACTCTGAAACATACTTAAATCTTCTGACATTCTCCTCAAACTCTGCTTCCATGCTTTTTCTGGATGTAACATCCATAAGAACACACAGATAAACATCTTCCCCGCTCTCGTCATCAATCTTGCGTCCGTTCACATAGAGCCACTTCGTATGCCCCATCTTTCCGACAATACGGTGTTCAAAACCGAGAAGTCCATTATTCTCAAGAGTAGTCCCAAAGACACTTTTAACC
>JBNMLR010000234.1:0-4514 GCA_050874945.1 Butyribacter sp.
CATTTATTCTATGACACCTGAGGAAAGAGGAAACCCGGCTATTATAAATCCATCCAGAAAACGCCGTATTGCAAAAGGCGCGGGGGTGAATATTGCTAAGGTAAACAAACTTATGAAGCAATATGAGCAGTCAAAGAAGATGATGAAACAGATGTCAGGAATGATGGGTGGTAAGGGAAAGAAAAAAGGTAAGTTTTCAATGCCGAAATTACCTTTTGGTTTTTAAAAAGTTTTCAGGTTTTACATTTGTGCATTGCATAAGATATGTGAAATTTGATATAGATGATTATTTCAAGGAGGTGAAAACATGGCAGTAAAGATCAGATTAAGAAGAATGGGTAAGAAGAAAGCACCTTTCTATAGAGTAGTTGTTGCTGATTCAAGAAGTCCTAGAGACGGAAAATTCATCGAGGAGATCGGTACTTATGATCCAAATCAGGATCCTAGCGTATTCAAATTCGATGAGGAAAGCGCGAAGAAGTGGCTCGCAAATGGTGCAAAGCCAACTGAGACAGTAGGCAAGCTTTTAAAAGAGGCAGGTATCATGGAGTAATTTCCGGATATGGTGCAGGACGGACAGGCAGTTTAAAGACTGTCTTTTCGTCGTTTATAAACTGATTGCCAAAAAGGAGGTTTCAGGTTTATGAAAGAATTAGTAGAAGTTCTTGCAAAATCCCTTGTTGACTATCCGGAACAGGTCACTGTTACAGAGACTGAACAGGATAATGAAATTCTCTTGACTTTGAAGGTTGCTTCAGATGACATGGGAAAAGTTATTGGAAAACAGGGACGCATTGCAAAAGCAATACGTGCTATGGTGAAAGCAGCAGCTTCACGCACTGATAAGAAAGTTATTGTTGAGATAGAGCAGTAATTGTTGCAGTGAAAATCTATTGCGGATATAAACTGCGGCATATATATTTGCCTGTACCATCTGGGTATGGGCTTATTTTGTATAGATATATTAAAATCATATGGAGGAAATATGACGGATTTATTCAGAGTAGGAGTTATAGCGAATACGCATGGAGTGAGGGGAGAGGTCAAGGTTTTTCCGACTACGCAGGAGCCGGAGAGATTTAAAAAATTAAAGGATGTTATCCTTGATACAGGAAAAGAGAAAATAGACCTTGAAGTAAAAAGTGTAAGATTTTTTAAAAATCTTGTTATCGTGAAGTTCAAGGGAATTGATAATATAAATGATATAGAAAAATATAAAGGCTGTGACCTCTATGTCACAAGAGAAAATGCCATACCTTTAGAGGAGGGTGAGGTTTATCTTGCAGACATTATAAATTCAAAAGTCATAACGGAGGACGGCGAGGAATTTGGTGAACTTGTTGACATATTGGAAACAGGTGCAAATCTTGTATTTGTCGTAAAACATGATGGTAAAGAAGTGCTTTTGCCGGATATACCTGACTGCGTAAAAGAAGTGGACGACAAAAATAAGGTGGTAACGGTTCATATAATGAAAGGATTGCTTGATCTATGATGAATTTTCATGTGATGACATTATTTCCTGATATGATAAACAATGCGATGGCAGAAAGTATAACGGGCAGGGCGATAAAGGCAGGTCATATAACCGTAAATGCTGTAAACATAAGAGATTTTGCAGGAAATAAGCACAACAGTGTCGATGATTATCCTTATGGCGGAGGAGCAGGCATGGTTATGCAGGCTGGACCGGTTTACAGATGCTATAAGGCGATAGAGGAAGAGATTTCAAACGGAAGTGTGGCAAAAGATAAAAAGAAAACGAGAGTAATATACCTGTCGCCGCAGGGAAAAACATTTAATCAGGAAATGGCGAGAGAGTTCGCAAAAGAAGAAAATCTTATTTTTCTTTGTGGACACTATGAGGGTATAGACGAGAGAGTTCTTGAGGAGATAGTCACTGATTATGTTTCGATAGGAGACTATGTGCTTACCGGAGGGGAACTTCCGGCTCTTGTCATGATGGACACTATCTCAAGACTTGTTCCGGGTGTTTTAAACAATGATATGTCGGCACAGACAGAGTCATTTTCGGATAATCTTCTGGAATACCCTCAGTACACAAGACCGGAAAACTGGGAGGGAAAGCTTGTACCGCCTGTACTTCTGTCAGGAAACCATAAAAAACTTGCTGAGTGGTACAGGGAGCAGTCTGTTATAAGAACTGCAAAAAGAAGACCAGACCTTATAGAAAAGGCAGAGCTTACACAAAAAGAGCGAGAACTTGCCGAGAGGATAATGGCAGGGGCGGATGAGAGTGCTGACAAAAAATAAAAGGTTTTGTTTAAAGTTATACTATATAAATATTTGCACACAATGAATTTTATAGTACTTTCAGATGGTGGATATATGAAATGTTAAAAGAAAATTATTTAGATGCAGATGAAAAATTTAATAAATTGCTCTATAAAACCGGGGTGTTTATCGGGTGCTTTTTAATATTAGCACTTTGCATAATAGAGATTTTGCATATAGATGTTTTGCATATTGTGAAATGTTCGTTTCATACATTGACGGGACTTTACTGCCCTGGGTGCGGCGGGACGAGAGCTGTTGTATTTCTGTTAAAAGGAGATATATTGAAATCTTTTTTATATCATCCGTTTGTACTGTATTGTGCGGTGTTTTACATATTATTTATGGCAAAGGGAACATGGGCATATCTATTCAATAACGGCAGAGGGTATATGAAATTTAGAATGTGGTATGTATATGTCGGAGTTGCTTTGCTTTTGGGACAGTTTGTGGTAAAAAATTATCTATTGATAGTTTGTGGAATTGATATACTTAAGATTTTTTGAGAAAAGTGTGAAAAATCCATATGCGCAAGAGTTTTCATATCTGAGATTTGTGCTTTGCATGGCAATTTGTTTTTGAACAGAATAAAATGTTTTATAACAAGTTATGTAAGAGTGGGAATTAGTATTTTAAATATGTACTCTCGGGATCTTTTGAACGAAGAATTTCGAGACGGATTTTTGATATACAATGACATTTTCGCAGTGCGTACACGGCGTGTACGACGAGAAAATGGAAACAGTATATCGGAAATGCAGCCGAAATGACTCGTTTTGAGAAGATACCTAGAGTACATTAAATTAAGAATGGAGGAATGATTATGGAGAACGAAGAAAATAAGGTTTCTTTGGAAAAAAATGATAATGAAGTGAGTAAAAATGAAACAAATGCTTCATTTTCTCAAAATGGAAATTATGGACAGCAGGAACAGCTAAGTACAAATCCGTATGGCGATAACGGAAATTCCGATAGAGTTACTGACTGGAATGTTAATCAGAATAATCCATATTATGATGATAGGTATCAGAAAGATATAAATCAAAAAAATTCGTATTATGAAAATGGAAATATGGGTAGTGGAAACAATAATAATGCGGGTACCTATGGAAGTAATGGAAATCAAAATCCGTATGGCAATACAGATAATTCATGGAATAATGCAGGATACCAGGATGTAAACGGACAGGGAGCAAGCCAGAGTACATTCAGTCCGTCAGGGTTTGCGATAGCGTCTCTTGTATTAGGAATTTTGTCACTTGTATGCTGCTGTTTCTGGTATATTTCAGGAATATTTGCGGTACTTGGACTTGCTTTTTCGATAATAGTTCTTGTGAAACATAAGCCGGGCAAAGGTATGGCGATAGCAGGTCTTATCTGTTCTGCAATAGGACTTATCATAGCGGTGATTATGGGAATTATGGTTGTCTATATCGGAATGAATATGTCGGCTGATGATTATAAGAAGATAATCGATCAGATAAATAGTATGGAGTAGGGGAAAGTAAACGAATATAAGAATTGATTAAAAACTGTCTCGATATGGGTGAGGCAGTTTTTAATTACAAAAGTTTAGAAGAAACATTTGCTACATTTCATTTCTACTCCAAGAAAAATGAAATGTAGCAAATAAATAAGGTTTTATTTTTTTAAATAAGGTTTTATTAATTCTTTCATTTGATCGATTGTTTTTTTCCTGTTTTGAGTTTCAGATACGGATTTAGCCGTAAAAGCATATAGTAAATCAATTATTGCTTTAAGCATTTCCTCATTGGATAGGCAATAAGGTTCATCAGAATATGTACTACTGGAGTCTAATAATTTCATAGAAAATAATGTTTTGTTGTATATATATTTCTTGAAAATATTGGAATAGTTTGTGGTTAAAAATCTCGTTAGTGCACTTAAACTACGAGCAGGATTCCGAAGAGAATTCGTAGATTCTAGTATAACAATAAGATTATCTAAATGAATTTCTTTTATATAAAGCTTTTTGCCGTCCCTCGTATAAGATATTCCCTTATTGATGTACTGACATGCTTCATTAAAAATATCTGTAAATAATGTGTAATTTATATCTTTATATTTTTTTGCAGGTGTTAATTCAAATGTGTAAACATACATAGATGGCAATTCTTCCTTTCGTTTTTTTATATTATATAACAAAAATTAATATAGATAAAGTTTTAGCTTGCATTGGTTTAAATAATATGCTATAA
>JBNMLR010000235.1:0-4452 GCA_050874945.1 Butyribacter sp.
AATAATTAACATAATAAAAATAGGGAAGATGAAAAAATATGCTTAAAATAGCAATAATAGGTGTGATGGCGGTTTTTCTCGCACTGCCTTTAAAGCAAAGCAAGCCTGAGTTTTCAACATTGATAATCATAAGCGGGTGTATGCTTATACTCGGCTGTGCGGTATCAAAGATAGCTGAGATAGTCAGTGTCATAACCAATATAAATAAATATATGGGGGAACAGTCGGTATATCTCGGTATATTATTTAAGATTATCTCGATTACATATATTGCGGAGTTTGGGGCATCGCTATGCCGTGATTCAGGGTACAGTGCAATAGGAAACCAGGTTGAATTTTTTGGAAAGATAATGATACTTGCCGTGAGTATGCCGATAATCACGACATTGTTTGAGACGATAAGCAGTATCATGGGAAAATAAAGGTTTTAAATTTATATATTGCTTTGCACAATAGGAGTGGAGAACTTCTTTGAGAGTGATAAATAAACAGGCTAAAGGAGGGAAAGGTGTGGAGAGTGTCGATGATGGAGAATTGTATAACGGCATTATGGACGAAATATCGTCAGGTGATATACAGAGTACGATGGATAAGCTGCTTGAAAACCAGTCCTTTGATTTTGGTGATTTTGTCGGAAAGACGATAAATTCGGGAAAGGGTATGGATTTCAACAATATATTTAAACAGATAGCGGACGGTATCGTATCGAATTTTAATGATGAAAAAAGTTTATACATAAATATAATACTAATAGCTTTGTCGGGAGCAGTGATAACAAACTTTTCAAAACTGCTTCAGGGAAAGAGAGTGGCGCAGATGGGATTTTATACGATATATGTTTTATTTTTTTCAGTGCTTTCGGTTTCTTTTATGCGGACAAGTACGATAGCGGAGGAGACACTTACAAAGATATTTGATTTTATGAAAGTGCTTGCTCCAACATATTTTACCTGTCTGTCATTCACAAAAGGAGCAGGACTTGGGACGGGTTATTACCAGATAACGCTTATAATGCTCACGGTTGCCGATTTTGTGCTGTTAAAGTTTGTACTGCCGGGTGTGAAGATATATTTCTGGCTAAGGATAGCAGACCAGTTATCGGAGGAGGAGATGTTTTCAAAGATGGCTGAATTTGTAAAGGACATATTGAGCTTTTCGATGAAAACAATGTCGGTCGTACTCATGGGTGTAAATGTTGTGCAGGGAATGGTCGCACCGCTGGCGGCAGAGGCAAAAAATTCTGCTCTGGTAAAAGTTGGGAGTATGGTGCCGGGAATAGGCAATACGATAAGCAGTGCGGCAAGTTCGGTGCTTCTTGCAGGAAGTCTTGTAAAAAATGCAGTCGGTGTGGCTGGTATAGTCGTGCTTATCATTATCTGTGCGATGCCGCTTATCAGATTGTGGGTGTCGGAGTTTGCATATAAAGGTCTTTCGGCTGTGCTGCAGCCCGTGTCAGACAAGCGGATAATAAAATGTCTTTCAATGACCTCTGATGCAATAAAACTTCTTGCATATGCCGTGGGACTTGCGGCGATGTTTTTTGCAATATCAATAGCAGTCATAAGTACGATGACAAACTAGATTGAAATGGGGATGACAAATGACTATGGAAAAAATTATTTGTAATGTTTTGGTTTTTACTGTCATAACTTCTGTCTTAAAAGGGCTTATCATCAGGGATGAATATAAACAGTATTTTCAGTTTTTCTGCGGACTAATAATGATATTGATTGTCATAACTCCTTTTATGGAGTTTTTGAGTGGGGACAACGATTATTACGACATATTGCAAAAAAACATATATGGTTCGGAGATAAAAGATTCGCTAGGCAGTATAAAAACAGCCGACGGAAAGATGAGGGATGTGCTGGTAAAACAGTGCGAGAGTAAGATTGAGGGGCAGATAAAAAAGATGGCACAAAAAGACGGTGTCGATTGCAAAAGTGTTGATGTTGAGACAAAAATGTCTGACGAGGAACTGGAGATAGTTATGGTGAACATCAGTATGAAAGATGGTGCGGTTGCCGCATATTCAGATATATCGGGAAATCGTGATAAACTTGATAAGAACGAGAAAAGGCTTAAAAATGACATATGTAACAGCTATATGCTTGACGGGAAGAAGGTGCAGATTTGGAAATAAATATAAAGGATAAACTTAAAAATCTATCCGGAGAAAAAATAAAAGGAAGTCTTATGCATGATTTTGGCATAGGCAGAATAGTTATAATCATAATATGTGGTGTTGTGATACTTGCCGGAAGTCTGTTTGACGGCGGCAGTGTGGTAAAGGAGAGTGACAGTGGAAAAGATACGGCAAATGAAAATATACTTAGTGAGGATGACGCACTTGATATTATGAACAAATATGCGAAACAACAGGAAATTAAGCTAAAGACTCTGCTTGAGAGCATGGACGGGGTGGGAGATGTGAAAGTGATGGTAACGCTTGCTTCATCTGAGGAAAAGGTTGCACTTAAAGATACGGAGACAGGAGAAAACAAGGGAAAAGACACGGACTCGGTCAGTAAAAAAAGTGAGAGCGTACTCATAAAAAATAATGGTGATGAAAATCCGTATGTTGTCAGTGTCACCGCACCTAAGATAGCGGGAGTTGCTGTCGTGTGCGAGGGGGCGGACGGCGGAAGAAAAGACAGTGAGATAATTGAGATGATAGGGGCATTATTTGACATTGAGTCACATAAAATCAAAATAACAAAAATGGAATAAATTTATAATAATGTTTATTAGTTAGATGGAGGGGATTATTATATGAGTAAATCAAGTCGTAAAAACGGAATAGTCATCACTGCGCTGGCTTTGATGATAATTGCAGCAGGTTATTTGAATTTTACGGGGCAGAAACTTACAACGAACGGTATTTCAGCTAAGACAACTGTGGCTCCGGAGACGGTTGAGGATACAACGGTCGATATTTCGGCGGAGGATGAGCAGACATCTGATACAAAGGAGGATAAAAGTGCATCGTCAAAGGATGATGCTTCTTCGGAGGACGGTTATGAGGTGGCAGACAGCGGCGAGGTTCAGGCATCTGAGGAAAATCCGGGGGAGGCTGTTATGGTTTCAAATAACATAGGTTCTGATTATTTTGCATCGTCAAAGCTCAACAGGGAGCAGACCAGAGCCAAAAATAAAGAGACACTTATGAACATAATTAATGATGATAAGATTGCGTCTGCCGACAAAAAAAGTGCGATTAAACAGGTGGCAGCCATGACTAAGATTTCCGAAAAGGAAAATGCGGCGGAACTTATGTTACAGGCAAAAGGCTTTGAAAATGCTATGGTGAGCATCAGCAGTGGAAATGCAGATGTTATCGTTAGTTCAGAGGGACTTACAAACAAACAGATAGCACAGATAGAGGATATAGTTAAAAGAAAAACGGGCATTACGGCTGATAAAATAGTAATTACACCCGTAAATGTCAAATAATATTGCAAAAGTCTGTGATTTTGCTATAATAGTACCATAACGGTTGCTGTTTGCGGAAAAATCGTGAGCAGCAATTTATAATGCACTGTTTTGTGTAGTGAAGGAGGTAAACATTATGGCAAAAGAACAGATGACAGAAGACATCATTATGGAAAAAAAGGATATAGGCGAAGTAAAGATTGCTTCTGATGTTGTGTCTGTTATAGCAGCACTTGCGGCTACTGAGGTCGAGGGTGTAAATTCTATGGCAGGTATGAATAAATTCGGTGTTAAAAATACAAAAGGTGTTCGTGTGCTCATGAATGAAGGTCGTGTTCATGTGGATATGATGATAATCGTAAAATACGGTTACAGTATTCCAAAAATTTCAAAACAGGTACAGAGCAGAGTAAGCCAGCAGATAGAGACTATGACCGGACTTAAAGTGTCAGGCGTAAATGTAAGAGTCGCCGGCGTAAATCTTGACGCATAAAATAAGGAGTTATATATGACTAGAAGACAGATAAGAGAAAATTTGTATAAGATGCTTTTTCAGGTTGAATTTCATGATAAAGAGTCACTTAAGACGCAGATTGAGATTTATCTTGAAGATTTAGAAATGGCAGATGAAAAAGATAAAAGAGAACTCAGGGATAAATTCAATGAGCTTGTTGAGAATTTAGAGGATATTGACGCAAAGATAGAGGAAAAAGCAGACGGATGGACGATAAACAGGATTGCAAAATCTGAGCTTACGATACTCAGGCTTGGAGTTTATGAACTGCTTTATGTTGAGGATGTTCCAAACAAGGTTGCGATCAACGAGGCAGTAGAGCTTGCAAAAGCATATGGAGCAGACAAGGCATCTGGTTTTATCAACGGAATACTTGCATCTGTTGTAAAAGAAGTGTCAGAGTAGCTTAAATTTCTTTATAAGGGCAGCATACTGATGTTGCCCTTTTTGTGGAATAAGAAAGGTTTTAAGATGGGACAGGTAAGTTCGGTATCTCAGGTAAATAT
>JBNMLR010000236.1:0-4452 GCA_050874945.1 Butyribacter sp.
ATGAACAGGTGCTTGACAAGATGAAAGACAGGGATATGGACAAGGATATGATAGATGATGCGGCAGCGAAGATAAGCCTTGCAGCTATCAAATACGGTGACCTCAGCAATCAGGCATCAAAAGATTATATATTTGATGTTGACAGGTTTACATCATTTGAGGGAAATACAGGACCATATATCTTATATACGATAGTCCGCACAAAATCACTTCTTGCAAAAGTAAAAGCACAGAATATAACTGTTGATGAAAAATCAGCTATCGAGCCTGCTGACAGTAAATCTGAGACAGATGTGATGCTCGCACTCACAAAATGGTCAGAAACGGTAAACGCTGCATTTGAGGAGCACGCACCACATAAGATATGTCAGTTTGTATATGAACTCTCAGACACATTTAATAAGTTCTATCATGAAAATAAGATAGTGACAAATGAAAATGAACAGCAGAGAAATTCATACATTAAACTCAGTGCATTGGTTGGAAAGGTGCTTGAAACGGCGATAGACCTTCTTGGACTTGAAGCACCTGAGAGAATGTAAAAATTTTCAATATAAAAATTAAATGAAACTATGCTTAAATGTGAGAGTTTTGCGCAATCGTAATTGCATAAGATATACATTTAAGAGTAAGTTTCAGAAATAAATAACGGAAGTTAAAATTGGAGGCGATTTTCGATGTATCGTTTGACATCAAAACTTGTAATTTACAGAAATATAGGAAAAGACAGCATTTTATTTAAACTTGCTGATATTTTTCAGAGATTTTCAACAGGACAGTATGTGAAAGAGGATCTTATCACGGAGATATATGACCAGATACATAATCTTCTTGACCTTTCAACACGCTACGGTTTTGACAAAAATCTCTGGCATAATTATCTTGCATTTCTCCTTGCGATGAGTGAAAATCCATTCACTCTCGTCTCTGAGAAAGTTGGAGCAAATGAGGGTACGGTAAACGAGTTTGCAAAAGGAGATTTTGCGATATTCAAACAGCTGTTTGACTATGATTTTTCAGCTATTGAAAAAGAGCTTGGAATTGATTGTTTCAGTGTCGTGTTAAATTACAAGGCGATCGTTAAGAGTGAGCAGATATTTAATAAGAGCGTAAGCGAGAAAGTCCAGCAGCTTAGCACTGATATTGAAAAGGCAGAAGATGAGTCTGAAATGTATCAGATAGTTACTGACTTTTACAGGACTTACGGTGTCGGAAAGTTTGGTCTTAACAAGGCATTCAGGGTTAATCACAATGAGAATACAAGACAGACGGGCGAGATATTAGAGCCTATCACGACAACAGGCAATATGACACTTGACGACCTTATAGGATATGAGTCCCAGAAACAGAAACTTATTGAAAATACTGAGGCATTTGTCAAGGGGAAGAAAGCAAACAATGTTCTTCTTTTCGGTGATGCAGGTACAGGAAAGTCAACGAGTATCAAGGCTATCTTAAATAAGTATTACAGTCAGGGACTTAGAATGATAGAGGTCTACAAGCATGAATTTAAAGACCTCTCAGCTATAATCTCTGAGATAAAAAACAGAAATTACAGATTTATAATCTATATGGATGACCTCTCATTTGAGGAATTTGAGATTGAGTACAAATATCTTAAAGCTGTTATAGAGGGCGGTCTTGAGACAAAACCTGACAACATACTTATATATGCAACTTCAAACAGAAGACATCTTATAAGAGAGACATGGAGCGACCGTTCCGATATGTCAAAGGATGAACTTCACCGTTCAGATACCATGCAGGAAAAACTCTCGCTTGTTGCAAGATTTGGTGTTACGATCGGTTACTATAGACCGTCACAGCAGGAATATTTTGACATTGTTATCAATCTTGCAAAGAAATATCCTGAGATTAAACTTACGGACGAGTTAAGGCTTGAAGCAAACAAGTGGGAATTAAGCCACGGCGGTATTTCAGGCCGCACGGCACAGCAGTTTATCAACCACCTTATAGGTGTGGCAGACGATTAAAAGATGATAAATATAAATGAGAAAAGAGAAAAATATATCAAAGATATGTTTATGTTGAAGAAAGATATATGTTTTAGGCACAGCAGATGTATATACATCTGCTGTATGCTTATATGTATGCTCATGTGTTTTTCATGTGCTTTTGGGCAAAAAGCATCAGCAATGGAAAAAACGGAGTATGAAAGCCTGAAAACAAAAGTCATACAGGCATATAAAAATTATAAGACGGAAGTGGATGTAAGTTCTTTTGGTCTTTATGTTGACAGTGATAAAAGCACAATAAAAGAGATTATGACAGAGGTTGTAAATAAGACGACAAAGCTGTTTTACACGAATCACAGTTATTCTCTCGAATATACGGCAACAACCGGAAAAATAACAAAAATAGAACTTGGCTACGCATCAGAATATAAAAAAGCGAATGGCTCAGTAAATGAGACGGCAGTAAAAAATGCGGCATCAAAGATAAATAAAGAGATAAAAAAGATAACATCTAAGATAAAACATAAGATGAACAATGTTGACAAGGCTCTTTTTGTCCATGACATGATAGTTCAAAATACTTCATACGAGGATAAGAGTTCAGATAATTCAAGACTTACTGAGTATGGTGTTCTGGTAAAGCATAAAGGAAACTGTCAGGGGTATTCACTTGCATATGCGGCAGTTATGGAAAAACTTGGTTTTTCCGTCCGGTTTGTTGATTCGGAGTCTATGGACCATGTGTGGAATTTGATTAAGATTGGTTCAAAGTGGTATAATGTCGATGTGACATGGGATGATCCGGTTGACAGTGACAACGGCAAAAATCAGGATGGCGTGGTGTATCACAAATATTTTCTTGCGAGTGATAAATATATGAAAAATCACGGGTATTCGGGGTTTGATTCATCCGGTGCGAACAGCAAAACTTATGATACGGCTTATTTTAAGAAAGTGACGAGTGCATTTGATTACAGGGAAAGTTACTGGGTGTTTATGAACACTTCAGGGATATATAAAAGGGCACATATCAGTTCCGGAAAAGCAAAATGTCTGTTAAAAGTAAAAGGCAGTTGTTTTATAAAGTTCAACAGCAATAAGTATTATTATACGGCTTATAACAGGCTTTACCTTTTTGAACATAAAAAAAGGAAAGCGGCATATGTGTGGAGTCCCGTTAAAAAATACGGAAATTCGTATTATATAGTGCAGTTAAAATATACATCGGGAAAAATTAAGTATGTGGTGAAAAATACTAAAAAAAATAAACTAAAAAGCGGTTCGCTCAAAGTAAAGAAAAGCGGATTGATATAAAAATTTATTTTTATTTTTTAGTTTATTGACAAACCATTGCCATATTGCTAAAATGAAACATGGTGGTAAAGATAAGGTTCAGTCAATATTTACATAATTATAAATATACATATTGTTGACGGACTGTTACCCGATTAAAATCCTGTTTTGGAGGAAACTTATGAAGAAGAAAGTATTATCAATACTGGTTGATAACACGTCAGGTGTACTTAGCCGTATATCGGGTTTGTTCAGCAGGCGTGGTTACAATATAGACAGTCTCACGGTAGGTGAAACGGAGAATGCCAAGTATTCAAGAATGACGGTTGTAGTCAGGGGGGATGACCATATCCTTGACCAGATCGAAAAGCAGCTTGCAAAACTTGAGGATGTAAGATGCGTAAAAGAGCTTAAGAGCGGACATTCCGTATGCAGGGAGCTTGTTTTGATAACTGTCGGAGTAGAGGCATCAAACAGACCGGAGATAATAGCTATAGCTGATACATTCAGAGGTAAGATAGTAGACGTCGGAGTCGACACTATGATGATAGAGCTTACCGGAAATCAGACAAAACTTAATGCATTTATCAAACTTCTTGACGGTTATGAGATAAAAGAACTTGTCAGGACAGGCATAGCAGGTCTTAGCAGAGGTGCTGAGGTTATGCTTGACGATTTTGATTAAGCAGATTAAAAGTGGCGATAGCGCAGGCGGCAGTCTGTACTTCACATATATTAATTAATTTTTCACAGGAGGAAAATAAAAATGGCAGAAGCAAGAATTTTTTATCAGGATGATTGTAATTTATCTTTATTGGATGGCAAGACAATCGCCATTATCGGATATGGTAGTCAGGGTCATGCTCATGCACTCAACCTTAAGGAGTCAGGTTGTGATGTCATTATCGGTCTTTATGAAGGTTCAAAATCTTGGGCAAAGGCTGAGAAGCAGGGCTTTAAAGTATATACAGCAGCAGAAGCTGCAAAGAAGGCTGATATTATCATGATTCTTATCAATGATGAGAAGCAGGCAGATATGTATAAAGCTGACATCGAGCCAAACCTTGAAGCAGGAAATATGCTTATGTTCGCTCATGGATTCAACATTCACTTTGGATGTATCGTACCTCCAAAGGATGTCGATGTAACAATGATCGCTCCTAAAGCACCTGGTCACACAGTA
>JBNMLR010000237.1:0-4450 GCA_050874945.1 Butyribacter sp.
GAATTATAACATGAATGCTTATGATGGTTTGATATTATGTATAGGGATGTGTTCATTGTTTTTTGTTACTTATGCAATATCACTGTTGAACATAATTAACATTAGATTTCAGATGGTTATAAATTTAATAAGATGTATTGTTATATATGCATTAATATCGAGAGATTATGTATTTTTGCCAGTATCGTATGCTGTTAATAATTTTGGAAAAAATTTTTTATTAGATAAACATTTTTTAGGAAATGATGGAGTAATAGTTTGTATAAATACTATGGCTTATCTTGTGTTTGGAAAATATTTTTGCGAGGTAATTACACAGCAATTTAAGTTTAAGATTACTAATTAAAACTTCTCGTACCTAAAATGAATAAATTTCGCTGTCGCGGAATCCAGAGTATAAGGCAATTTCAAACACTGTTCAAAAAATAATAGCCAAAGCGAAAATAATTCCGGTAAAAAAAACTTGACAAATCATTTTACAAAGGTATATACTTTTAAGCAGTTAATAGTTAAATAAATCGAAACCGTTGAAGTGGAGATAAAAATAAAAGAGGCGCTTACAGAGAGCAGGGGGATGCTGAGAACCCGCAGAAAGCTGTTTATTAAATGGACCACTGAGGGCATAGTCAAAGGAATTTCATTCCGAGTATTCTATGACGTGCAGGCATACGTTAGTTGCCGGGAATATGTTAGTATTTCGCTAAGAGTGTGGGCAGACCATAAAGCAAGGTGGCACCGCGGTATATTATTATTGTATAACCGTCCTTGAACATTATTATATAAGTATGATAATGTTCAGGGACTTTTTTTATGTTATTAGGAAACTTCTCGTTTCCTAATAACATAAAAAACACTCCGTGAGGATGCGCATTTCGCGGAAAAGAAATAAATGCTACGCATTCCGCTCAAGCGCGAAAGAGTCGCAAGCGACTCTTTGTTCCCTTGAATGAATGTAATTTTCAAAGGAAAAATAATGTATGCTTGCATACAATTATTCTTTCTTTGGAAATTATATGAGTGAAACGAACAGCGAGAAAACTTGTTTTTCGAGCTGACATTCATTCAAAAAACTAAGAAAATTTGCGAAACTGTCATAAGATAAGGAGGGCAAAGCATGATAACATTTGAAGAAGCAAAAGAATTATCAAAAGGGTATAAAGTCGTACCTATCAGCATGGAAATTATGTCAGACATAAGAACACCGATGCAGGTGCTTCGTATCTTGAAAGGCGTAAGTTCACACTGCTATATGTTAGAGAGTGTGGAAAATCAGGAAAAATGGGGAAGATACACATTCCTCGGATATGATCCAAAGTTAGAGATTACCTGTACTAACGGAGTGATGACGGTTAAGAATGGAAAGACCGAGGTAAGTGAAGTTAAGCATCCGGGTGAAAAGATAAAAGAAATCTTAAAGGAATATACAAGTCCTAAGATAAAAGAACTTCCTACATTTACAGGTGGTCTGGTGGGTTACTTCTCATATGATTACATAAAATACAGTGAGCCTAAATTAAACCTTGATGCAAATGACGAGGAGGGCTTCAAGGATGTTGACCTTATGCTTTTTGACAAGGTTATCGCATTTGACAATTTCAGCCAGAAGATAATCGTTATCGCAAATGCAAGAACTGAAAATTTAAGAGAAGATTACGACAGATGTGTTGATGAGATAAATAAGATAATAGAACTTATAAGAACGGGAGAGATGGTTGATGTTAATCCGGGAAAGATTACATCAGAGTTCAGACCTCTCTTTACTGAAAAAGAGTATTGTGACATGGTTGAAAAAGCAAAGCATTATATATATGAGGGAGATATTTTTCAGGTTGTGCTTTCAAACAGACTTGAGGCTGATTATGAGGGAAGTTTATTAAATGCTTACAGAGTGCTAAGAACGATAAATCCATCACCTTATATGTTCTATTTCAGCAGTGATGATATAGAGGTCGCCGGTGCTTCTCCGGAAACACTTGTAAAACTTGAGGACGGTGTGCTTCATACATTTCCTCTTGCGGGCACAAAGCCTAGAGGAAAGAATAAAGAGGAAGATGACGAACTTGAAAGAATTCTTCTTACCGATGAGAAAGAGAGAGCCGAACACAATATGCTTGTTGACCTCGGAAGAAATGATATAGGAAAGATAAGTAAATTCGGTTCGGTGGAAGTAGAAAATTATATGGATATTTTGAGATATTCCCATGTAATGCACATCGGTTCAACTGTTAAAGGCGAGATAAGGGACGATAAAACAAGTCTTGATGCCGTAGATGCGGTACTTCCTGCAGGAACACTTTCAGGAGCACCAAAGATTCGTGCGATGGAGATAATAAATGAACTTGAGAATAACAAGCGTGGAATTTACGGCGGTGCGATAGGTTATATTGACTTTACGGGAAACCTTGATACCTGTATTGCTATAAGAACGGCATTTAAGAAAAACGGAAAAGTTTTTGTCCGTTCAGGTGCGGGAATTGTTGCAGACAGTGTACCTGAAAGCGAGTACAACGAATGTATCAACAAGGCAAAAGCAGTTATGAATGCGGTTTCGATGGGACAGGAAAGTATATAAAAGGAGGTTTATATGATATTACTTATAGATAATTATGACAGTTTTTCCTACAATCTGTTTCAGTTTGTGGGAACGATAAACCCAGATATTAAGGTGATAAGAAATGATGAGCTGACGGTAAGTGAGATTGAAAAACTTGCACCGAGCCATATTCTTATTTCACCGGGTCCCGGAAAGCCATCTGATGCGGGAGTATGCGAGGATGTTATACAGTATTTTAAAGGTAAGATACCTATTCTTGGCGTTTGTCTCGGTCATCAGGCAATATGTGAGACATTCGGGGCAGAAGTTACATACGCACCGAAACTTATGCACGGTAAGCAGTCAGAGGTTAAACTTGATGAAAACTGTAAGATTTTTAAGGGGATAGGCGAAAAGGCAAAGGTGGCAAGATACCATTCGCTTATTGCAAAGAAAGATACGATACCCGATGAGCTTATCGTGACGGCGGTCACTGATGACGGCGAGGTAATGGCGGTAAAGCACAGGGATTATGAGATATACGGTGTCCAGTTCCATCCGGAATCAATTATGACACCTGACGGCATGAAGATGTTAGAAAACTTTTTTGGAGAGTAACAGTTCAGACATAAAAATATAAATATAATACAATGAGCCTGTTCATTGCATTGTTGATTATATTTGCAATAGTTTAATTTGGAACGGAGGTTTTTATTATGATAAAAGAAGCAATAAACACACTTGTAAACGGCGAAGACCTTACAGACGAGGTTATGACACAGGTAATGGAAGAAATTATGACGGGAGAGGCAACTGACGCACAGAAAGCATCATTTCTTACCGCTCTTTCAATAAAAGGTGAAACTATCGACGAGATAACAGCGGCGGCAAAGGTTATGTCATCAAAATGCACACCTTTTAACAATGACGGCGATGCTCTTGAAATCGTAGGAACGGGCGGAGACAAGGCAAATTCATTTAATATATCTACACTCTCGGCAATCGTAGCCGCAGCCGCAGGCGTTCATGTCGCTAAGCATGGAAACAGGGCGGCATCGAGTAAGTGCGGAACTGCTGACTGCCTTGAAGCACTCGGAGTTAAGATTGATATTGAGCCGGAGCACAGTGAAAAACTTTTGAAAGAGGATGGAATATGTTTCCTCTTTGCACAGAAATATCATCCTGCAATGCGTTTTGTAGGTGCAGTCAGAAAAGAGATGGGAATACGCACAATGTTTAATGTACTCGGACCTCTCTCAAATCCTGCAAGGGCAAATATGCAGCTTATGGGTGTATATGATGAGAAACTTGTAGAGCCGCTTGCTCATGTACTTAAAAATCTCGGACTTAAAAAACTTATGGTTGTTTATGGAATGGATTGTCTTGATGAGATTTCGCTTTCAGCACCGACTAAGGTTTGTGAGTACAGAGACGGTGAGTTTAAGAGTTACGAGATAACACCGGAGCAGTTTGGATTTACACGCTGCAAAAAAGAGGACCTTGTAGGTGGAGAACCTGCGACAAACGCACAGATAGCAAGAGAAATTCTTGACGGAGTTGAGGGACCAAAGATGGATGCGGTATTACTCAATGCCGGAGCAGCTATCTATATCGCAACAGATGGAATTACCATAGAGCAGGGAATTGAGAAAGCAAGAGAAATGATAACAAGCGGAAAAGCTAAGGCTAAACTTGAACAGTTTATAGCAGACAGCAATAAGTAGAAATGGAGAAAACATTGAATATATTAGAAGAAATTGCGGCAAAGACAAGAGAGCGTGTAGCCGAGGCAAAAAACAAAGTTTCTCTTGAAGAAATGAAACAAAAAGCTGAGAGCCTTAACGCTGACACTGGTTTTCCTTTTGAAAATGCGATTAAAGAGGGAAGTCTTTCATTTATATGTGAAGCGAAAAAGGC
>JBNMLR010000238.1:0-4450 GCA_050874945.1 Butyribacter sp.
CCTAAATCGTTTATAGTATAGCAGATTTGCTCGTGAAATTATACATTGCTTATTGATTTTTTATATTAATATGTAACAGTTCAGGCATAAAAAGTAAAACTGAACTGTTGCATTTAGACAGTTGTTAAAAAAATATTTACATGATAAACTATATATTAGGCATTTATATAATGCTATTGTATTGTATCATTGACAGTCATTGATACAGTGCACTAGACATAGCTATTTAATATATATTTGGGAGGTGTCATATGTTATTTGTCAATGTCAGACGAATGGAAATGTTTGATGGTGATATAGACAGCGTTTTTAGAAACAATTATGAAGATGAATGGTTTGATGAACCTATGGTACAAAACATAATAACTTCCATTGATAAAAATATAATTTTAGCCCGTGGTGTTTTTGAGAGCGAATTTTTAGGTATAATAGGTCCTGACAAACTGAGCGGCGGCTGTAAGGCATTGATACTTGCATATAAAATGCCCGATATGGAGCAATGGATTGGATTGTTTGGCGACAACTGTATTCCGTTACTTATAGAATTCAGCAAAAAAACTGACTTACACATTGTTGTATCGTATATTCCACAAAATCTGCCTAAAAACTTTGATGCTACATTTACAAACAATGACATAGTCACCCATGACTATGATGGATTTTGCAAAGAATTTATCACACTATACCACGATTTACCTAAACCGGAGGAAATATAATGATTGGAGGATTTAACTTTAAACTTGAGTCTAAAAGACTTCACTATTCATTTGTTTTAAATAGAAAAATTACAAAAATTACGGGTGACAGTGCGACAGGAAAATCAACATTAGTCAGTGGTGTTGCTGATTCCTTAAATCCCAGAAATAAAATTCAAATAACCTGTGAATATCAATGCAGTGAGATTTCTGAGGTTTTTACAAGCATATTATTTCAGGATATTCACTCTTTAAAAGAAAATTATAAAAACCGTGTTTCAGACAAAAAGTATCATGCTGCAATGCGTGAATTATTGTCTAAATATGACAACCGTGTCTATTTTTGTGACGAAACTTTCCGCTACCTGCCGACATATGAATTTGCGGCTTTCTGTAAATTTACGGATTCATTTTTTGTAATCTGCTGCCGAGATAAACTTGATAATCTCCCGTACAGCTTTACAGAAATATACTCTATCATATCAAGCGGAAAATATCACAAACTTGAAAAAATTTATGACAGTTTTTTGAAAATTCCTGAGTTAAAGAAAAATACAAATATACTCATTGAAGATTCAAATAGCGGTTTTCAATTTTTCAATAAAATCTCAGATTATGTTGATTCTGCTAATGGTAAATCTAATATAACTGACAAATTGCTTAATAAACATTATGATATTATTATTGCAGATGGTGCGGCAATCGGCTCTGAAATATCAGATATAACCGCTACTCTCCCTGAAAATACAATATTATTTCTGCCTGAAAGTTTTGAATATATTATTTTATGTTCTGAAATGTTTTCTAATTTTGATATATCAGACAAACTTTATCATACAGAAAAGTATGCTACCGGTCTGTATTTTTCATGGGAACGATACTATACAGAACTTATTGAAAACCTCACCGGCAACAAAAAATATTCATACAGTAAAACAAGATTAAACCCATGCTATTATGAAAAATGCTGTGATAATGACTGTGAGTTGAATAAAATCTCTAACAAAACAAATACTATTTTAAATACATTTCATTAAATTATGAAATCATCAAATACAAATAACAATATGACTTTACATACAAATTACTGTTTGCATGATTGTAAGAATTGCAATCCATGACATAAATTCCAACAAAAAACTCCCCATTACCGCCCTTTTCGGTGGCAACGGGGAGTTTTTATCTGTTATCTGTCTATTAATTTCGCTGCTTCTTACATATGGTCATGGCAGGTTCTTGCGATTACATCGAGCTGCTGCTCTCTTGTAAGGTCGATGAACTTAACTGCATATCCTGATACACGGATTGTGAAGTTTGCATACTCCTCTTTCTCAGGATGCTCCATAGCGTCGATAAGTTTTTCTTTACCGAATACATTGACATTGAGGTGATGTGCTCCCTGGTCGAAGTAACCGTCCATTACCTGAACAAGGTTTGTCACACGCTCGCCATCCTCGTTTCCGAGTGCTCCCGGATTGATTGTCTGTGTATTTGATATTCCATCAAGTGCCCACTCATATGGAAGTTTTGTGAGTGAGTTAAGTGAAGCTAAAAGTCCGCTCTTTTCTGCACCGTAGCTTGGGTTTGCTCCAGGTGATAAAGGCTCTCCCGCTTTTCTTCCGTCAGGCATTGAACCTGTTGCTTTTCCGTAAACTACATTTGATGTGATTGTAAGGATTGATGTTGTAGGCTCTGAGCGTCTGTATGTGTGATGCTTCTTAATCTTGTCCATGAATGTTCCAAGAAGCCATACACCAATCTCGTCTGCTCTGTCATCATCATTTCCGTATCTAGGGAAGTCTCCCTCTACCTCATAATCTTTTGCAAGTCCGTTCTCATCACGGATAACCTTAACCTTTGCATACTTGATAGCTGAAAGAGAATCGATTACATGAGAAAATCCTGCGATACCTGTTGCAAATGTTCTCTTTAAGTCTGTATCCATAAGTGCAAGCTCTGCTGCCTCATAGTAATATTTGTCATGCATATACTGGATAAGGTTAAGTGTATTTACATAGAGGTCTGCAAGCCAGTCCATCATGTCATCATATCTTTCCATTACCTCGTCATAGTCAAGGTACTCAGATGTGATAGGTCTGTACTTAGGTCCTACCTGGTCGCCTGTCTTTTCGTCAATACCACCGTTGATAGCATAGAGGAGACACTTGGCAAGGTTTGCTCTTGCTCCGAAGAACTGCATTTCCTTACCTGTCTGTGTTGCTGATACACAGCAGCAGATAGCGTAATCATCACCCCATACAGGCTTCATTGCATCATCGTTCTCATACTGGATAGAGCTTGTTGTGATAGAAATCTTAGCTGCATATCTCTTAAAGTTGTCAGGAAGTTTTGATGAATAAAATACCGTAAGGTTTGGCTCTGGGGCAGGTCCCATGTTTTCAAGTGTGTGGAGGAAACGGTAATCAGTCTTTGTTACCATTGAGCGTCCGTCAACACCTGTTCCTGCAACATCGAGCGTAGCCCATACCGGATCACCTGAGAAAAGTTCATTGTATGATGGGATTCTTGCGAATTTAACCATTCTGAACTTCATTGTCATATGGTCGATAAGCTCCTGTGCTTCTTTCTCTGTAAGGATGCCTTTCTTCATATCTCTCTCGATATAAATATCAATAAATGTTGATACACGTCCTACTGACATTGCAGCACCGTTCTGTGTCTTGATGGCTGCAAGGTATCCGAAGTAAATCCACTGGATTGCTTCTTTTGCGTTCTTTGCCGGCTCAGAAATATCAAATCCGTAAATCTCAGCCATTTTCTTCATGTTCTCAAGGGCACGAATCTGCTCTGCGATTTCTTCTCTAAGACGGATAACCTCGCCTTTCATACTTCCGCTTCCACATTTGAGTTTGTCTTTCTTCTTCTCCTCGATAAGGGAATCGATACCATAAAGAGCAACTCGTCTGTAGTCACCTACGATACGGCCACGGCCGTATGTATCAGGAAGTCCTGTCATTATCTTGTTGTGACGCGCCTTAAGCATTTCAGGTGTATATGCATCAAATACAGCAGTATTATGAGTTTTGTGATATACCGTGAAAATCTTTTTAATCTCAGGGTCTACTTCATATCCGTATGTCTCACAAGCCTGAACTGCCATCTTGATACCGCCGTAAGGCATAAATGCACGCTTGAGAGGTTTATCTGTCTGAAGTCCTACTACTTTCTCTAAGTCCTTTAACGACTCATCTATATATCCCGCATCATGTGAAGTGATCGAAGATACGATTTTTGTATCCATATCGAGCACTCCGCCTTTTGCTCTCTCTTCTTTCTGAAGTTTCTGAAGTGCTCCCCAAAGCTTATCTGTAGCCTCAGTAGGTCCTTCAAGGAATGATTCATCACCTTCATATGGTGTATAGTTGTCCTGAATAAACTGTCTGACATTGATTTCCTCTTTCCAGAGTCTTCCTTCAAAGCCATCCCATTCTTTCATCTCTACCACGATAATTTCCTCCTGTATATTGATAAAATGTATAAATTATACTTGTTATGGTATAAAAATAACTTTATACCTGCAACAACTAATTTTTATCATGTATTTAGCCTATAGTCAAGTGTTTCTAATTAACAAATTTTCTCATATTATCTTTTTTATTGACAAAAAAATCTTTATCGTCGTTTTTATTAACAACAACACGCCCGTAAAACAAGCATTACGGGCATTTTGATAATTTTTCTTTATTTACTTAATGAATAAAATATTTCAAATATTATACAATCAATATTTACTA
>JBNMLR010000239.1:0-4443 GCA_050874945.1 Butyribacter sp.
ATGGTATTTAGCAGTCTGTTGTTTTTGGTGCGTTTTTTACCAATCGTACTTATTTTATATTACATTTCACCTCGTAAATACAGAAATTTTGTGTTGTTTGTGTCAAGTTTGTTCTTTTACGCATGGGGAGAACCTGTTTATGTGACTTTAATATTGTTTTCGAGTGTTGTTGATTATATTGCGGGAAGAATGGTCGGTCATTATAAACAGCTTGGCAGTAAAAAAGGTCAAAAGGCAGCGGTGCTTTGCTCGGCAACGATAAATCTGAGTTTATTGTTTGTGTTCAAATATGCAGACTTTTTTATATCTTTGGTCGACCATGTACCGTCGATAAATATTGCACCGCTAAATCTTGCCCTGCCGATAGGTATTTCATTTTATACATTTCAGACCATGTCCTATACGATAGATGTATATCGCGGTGAGGCAAAGGTGCAGAAAAACTTTATTACTTTTGGTGCATATGTGGCACTGTTCCCGCAGTTGATAGCAGGACCTATTGTTCGTTATCAGACAGTGGCAGAGCAGATGGATTCGAGAAAAGAAACGCTTGATTTGTTTAAACAGGGAGTTCTCAGATTTGTTGTCGGACTTGGAAAAAAGGTTTTGATAGCAAACCAGGTCGGTGCTTTGTGGAACGAGATTGCGCAGACAAAAGTAAATATGCTTACTACCTCACAGGCATGGCTTGGAGCTGTCGCATTTACTTTACAGATATATTTTGATTTTTCGGGATATTCTGATATGGCGATAGGTCTTGGAAAGATGTTCGGCTTTGAGTTTTTGGAAAACTTCGATTATCCGTATGAGTCAAAAAGTATCACGGAATTTTGGAGAAGATGGCATATATCACTCGGAACATGGTTTAAGGAATATGTGTATTTTCCTTTGGGTGGAAACAGAAAAGGGAAGAAACGCCAGTTTCTTAACATAGCCATAGTATGGAGTCTGACAGGATTGTGGCATGGTGCGGCAATATGTTTTGTAGTCTGGGGAGTCTATTACGGCTTGCTGTTGATAATAGAAAAAAGTATTTTAAAAAAGTTTTTGGACAGGCTCCCTGCTTTTATTGCGAGAATATACACTTTAGTCATCGTTACTGTCGGTTGGAGCATCTTTTCATGGCCGGATATGATTGACGGCGGCAGGTATCTAAAGACGATGTTTGGGTTAGATGGTGCAGGGTTTGGAAACTCCCACACGGCATTTATGTTACTCAATTATCGGTTTGTTCTTCTGATAGGAATTATCGGCTCTACCTCTTTGGCAAAGCGGCTGTCAAACCGCATTCTGCCGGAGGGGACGCTGAGACGGGAGATTTTGGCGGCATTGTTTGTGTTCCTTATCTTGGGAATATGTATGGCTTATTTGATAAATTCGTCATATAACCCGTTTTTGTATTTTCGTTTTTAGAAATAATTTTATGGAAAGGTGGACATATGAGAAAATATTTGTCAGTTATTGTTTTTTTGTGTGTTATTTTTGGCTTTACCATCGGTTCGGCGGTTGTGCCGTCAAAAAAGTTTTCAGAGATGGAAAAGCGTAATCTTCAGCAGAAACCAAAGGTATCTGTCAGCAATGTCATAAAAGGCAGTTATCAGAAGAAGTATGAGAAGTATCTGTCAGACCAGTTCTTTCTGCGTGACAAATGGGTGAATATTTACGCTCAGTTAGAAAAAAATACAGGTAAGAAAGAAATCAATAATGTATATATCGGAAAGGATGATTATCTTATTGAAAAGTATTCAGAACGCGATTTTGATGATGAATTGCAAAAAATGAATGTGAAAAATCTTGCATCGTTTCTGGATGCCTGCTCGGAAGAACTCGGAAAGTCTAATGTTACTTGTATGTTTGTTCCGTCAAAGATTGATGTATTGCGGAATAAATTATCTGTTTTGGAGGAAGATTATGACGGAAATAAAATAGTGGAGAGGGTACGGTCAAAAGTAAAAAATAAAGACAGGGTAGTCAATCTGGCTGATGTGTTGAAAAAACGGAGCAACGAGTATATCTACTATCGTTCCGACCATCATTGGACAACGCTCGGTGCATATTACGCTTATCAGGAATATGAAAAGTTAAACGGAAGAACAGCTCCTGCATTGAAAGAGTATAAGCAGAAAGTTGTATTTGATGATTTTCTGGGAACTACCTACAGTAAATCCCATGTTCCGGTAAAAAAGGACGAGGTCACAACATTTAGCAGGGGAGATGATAAAGTCAGCATAAACGGCAACAATGGAGAATTTACTTCCAATTCATATTATTTTGAGGATGTTGCTAAAAAAAGCTCTGACCGTTATCAGTTGTTCTTTTCTAAAAATACGGGAAAGATTGAAGTTACGACTTCGGCGAAAAATAACAAGGTGCTGCTGGTGTTGAAAGACTCTTATGCAAACTGTTTTATTCCTTTTTTGTCCGGCGAGTACAGTAAGATAATCATGATAGACTGTCGCTATACAAAAATGAAAATGAAGCAGATATTCAGGCAGTACCCTGAAATAACCAATGTTCTTGTCATGTATAATATTGAAAAATTCAGGAAAGATACGCATATTTCTTCATTGCAAATGTCTTTGGAGGAATTGAAAGATGCAAGGACTAAGACTAATGATAAAGATAAAAAGGATAAGGACAGTGAGGATGATATTTTTTCTGACTTGGTTTCGCTTGATTAATCCGGAAAATACCGAAAAAATGTCAATGATAACAAAAAGTATGTAGAATATGACATAAATCCGAAAAAACCTCTTTTTTATGCTATAGTTTTTATCGTAATAAAAATATACTAAGTATAGAAAAGAGGTTAATTATGAGAAAGATGTTAAAGAAAATAGTGAGTGCCGTACTTGTTTCAGCAATAATGTTTACATCAGTGAACAGCCAGCCGACAGGTGCAGATGCGGCAAGTAAAAATAAAAAGGCAATAGCGGCATATAAAAAGGTATTATTAAAAAAATCAAATAATGACTGGGCTGGAAATCCTAAAAATTATAAATTTCAGTGTGTAGACCTTAACGGTGACGGTGTAAAGGAAATGGTATTACAGAGTAGTGATGTTCCGGCTAAAAGTGGAATGTGCATTTACGCTTATGTAAATAATAAAGCAAAGCTTGTTGATATATGTGAATGGATAAGCTGGTATAAAAAGAGCAAAGTTCTTGTATTTGACAGTACATGGGGCGGTGCATATCCGATAACTTATTATAAACTCAACAAAAATGGAAAGCTTGTGGAAAAGGCAAGCAGTGAAGCTGTTGATTCATCTTTGTATGAGTCGGTAAAAAATAAGGTGAAGCATAAAGATAAAAAGAATGATTTGTATTACTATTCATGCAAAATAAACGGAAAAGAAACTTCTTATAAAGTATATAAGAAAAAATTTAAGCAGTTGACAAAGGGCGGAAAAGAGAGTCAGTTTAAATTAAAGAAAAACACCGCTGCAAACAGAAGTAAATATCTTAAATAAAATATAGAACAGTCTGTTATTATTGGCAGGCTGTTCTTTTTGGTTAGTAACAGATTACATTATTCTCTACTGTTTTAATTATTTCTGTTGAAATATTGTTTACATCTAATATATAAGCTTTGTTTAGACGAGGATTAAAAATTCCAAGATTAGTTATGTTTTTAAATTCTTCTTTGTTAGAATGTTGCCCCATTATCCAATACATAAGTAATTGAAGTGTGTGTTTATTGGTTGGCTCGGATTTTGAAACTTTAAAATCCCATAGTGTATTTGCAGTTAAATAATCTCCGTCACCAGTAGTTACAGTAGATGTATATCCACCATTTTCAAAGGTAAAGCCGTCAACTGTTATTGGTCCATATTTTTCCCAAAAAAGTTTGCTGCGTTCTACCATGGTTTGTATATTCTTAATGGTATTATCATCAGGAATTATTTCATTTGTCTTTTTTGCTGTTTGTGCAGCTAAAGGATTTCGGTACCATACATCATAAGTACAGAGCTTGCAAGCTGCAATAATAGAAGCATCATCTAATCCTTTTATTTGAGTTAATAATGATGCAACATCAATTCCTTCTTTCATGTCTTTTTCACAAATTTCATTTCCAAGTATTTTTTTTCGGAGTTGATATCCAAGTATGCTGATTTTAAATGCACTTTTTACATTCAGAGTTTCTGTAAATCTGGTTAAATAATCTACGACCATTCCTATAAGCGATGAATTTAAATTTTCTTCATATAGTGTTAGTTCATCATTAAATACAATTTTTTGAAATTGTGATGGTTTAATATATCCACCCCTAGGTTGTTTAATTTGTTTAATTCTATTAGTTACTGAACTCATAGCCTGTCCTCCTATATATTTTTGATTATATATTTATTTTAACATATTAAATAAGAATTACTATAGCTATTTTTAAGGAATAAGGTATTAAGTTTTAGTATGACAATATAAAAAATTTCATATTTTAATG
>JBNMLR010000240.1:0-4431 GCA_050874945.1 Butyribacter sp.
GTATATAAAATACAGTTTTCTTTTGCAAAGAAAGCAATGTCCATCTGATCTTCATACTGAAAGAAATTTGAATACCTTTTCAATATATCTATACCAGCCTTTGAGCATTTATAAAAATGTTGAATTGCCTCTTTATTTTTGCTTCTTACTTTAATCTTTGTCCCCGGCCAGACATATGTTCTTTTTCTTTCAATTAGAAACTTTTCCAACTCTCCTTTAGGTTCCGGAAGGACATCTGGAAAATCTTTTGTGTCCGCAATAGGCTCTACTAAACAAAACCTATCACTTAAATTGCACAATTTATCTAACATTAATTTATACTTGGTATTTTCTATTTCAAATACATAATATTCAGCCATAATTTTCTCCTAACTTTAATGTGCTTTTTCGATATAATTATTAATACCATAATTTTTGTTACAACAATTTGTCACTCTATAAAAGCCCATTGCTTTCGGCTTAATCTATTTTTATTTATTGGCTCATTTTAAATTATCATTTTATCCGATTTCAGTCAACCAATATTTCATTTTAAACTGCTTCATATATTACATTTTAATTATATGTCACAAACTTTATACAATAAAAAACACTTTACATATGCCTGCATATATCAAAAAAATTCCGGACAGATTTATTAAAATTATAAATCCATCCGGAGTGATTTTTTTAATTATATTTTTAGCAATATTTCCAGTTCTGGGTTTCAAGCTGCATATCAAGCATATGCTTATAAATGCCGTTTTGTTCTTTTAATTCTTCAGGTGTTCCCTGCTCTGCAACTACACCGTCTTTAAGCACAACTATCTTATCTGCACCGTCAACTGTCCTCATTCTGTGTGCGATTATAAGAACAGTTTTATCTTTGATAAGTTTTGAAATAGATTCCTGTATAACAGATTCGTTGTCAACATCAAGAGAAGCTGTCGCTTCGTCCATAAGTATTATTGGTGCATCCTTTAAAAACGCTCTCGCTATTGATATTCTCTGTCTCTCTCCTCCCGAAAGCTCCGAGCCGTTTTCACCTATCATAGTGTTCCACCTGTCAGGAAGTTTTTCAATAAACTGCGTACAGTTTGCAAGTTTTGCTGCTGCCATGACTTCCTCGTCTGTCGCATCTTTTTTACCAACCCTTATATTTTCCATTATCGTGTTGTTGAAAAGTGTTACATCCTGAAATACTATTGAATAAAGTGACAGCAGGCTTTCAGGTTCTATCTCTGACACATCCATTCCGCCAATTGAAATCTTTCCTCTGTTACAATCCCAAAATCTTGCGGCAAGTCTTGATACGGTAGTTTTTCCACCGCCCGACGGTCCGATAAGTGCTGTCACTTCGCCCTGTTTTGCAACGAAATCAACATCTGACAGAACGGTCTTTCCGTCCTCATAAGAAAATCCCACATTTTCAAAAGTTATGTCATAACCGTTGTTTGTAAGTTCCTCTTTTCCTGTCTGCTCATCACGTGACAATATTTCGTCCATTCTCTCACAGGTAGTGTCAAGGCTTATCATTGCGGACAGATTTTGTAACGCTATCTGTAAAGGCTCATACATTCTCGTAACCACCAGCAGGAACACAAATAATGTAAGCACATCTATCTCCCCTTTAATAAGAAGCGTACTTCCCACAAGTGCGACCGTTCCTATTCCAAATTTTAATATCATCTGTGCTGAGCAGACAAATGCTGCATTTGAAAATTCAAGAACAAGGGAATGTTTCTCTATATCTCTTATCTTTGACTCAAGACCGTCCATATAATTGTCCGTCATGTTGTTGGCTCTCAAATCTCTTATTGTTTCAAGTCCCTCCTGAATACCATCCTGACACGCAAGTTTATATTTCATTGTCTTTTTATGTGTATTTCTTAATGCCTTTCTTGAATTGAGAACGATAATAAAAGCTATAGGCATCACCCACACTGCTGCAAGTGCCATCTTCCAGTTAAAGAAAAATAATCCTATTACTATAAGCGTTGTTGAAATCATTGCACCGATAAGCTCAGGTATCCAGTGCGAGCTTGCTGTTTCGATAAGCGCACAGTCAGACATTATCGCATTTGTAAGGTCCGACAGGTCTTTCTTTCCAAAAAATGATAACGGAAGTCTTCTTAATTTCTCGGCAAGTGCCCTTCGTCTGACACCGCTCTCAACATAAGTTGATAAAAATGTTGCCCTGTACTGAAATACTGTTGTAAGTGCGATAAGCACAAGCACAACTACTATTCCGCCAATGAAAAATCCTTTCTGCTCTGTCGGTACTTTCCCCTCAAACAGATATGATGCCAGTTCATACAAAAGACCTACCGGAAGCATAAGCACAAGATTTGCAAGCGTAACTGCCACAAAAGCCTTTACCATATCTCTTGCACCTTTTTCTGACAGTGCATATTTATGTTTTAATTTTTCTATCATATAGCTTTACCTGCCTTTCCAACCTGCCAGTTTACAGATTTATTGTATTCATTCCACATATGAGTATAAACACCGCCAGCATCGACAAGCGTCTCATGTGTGCCTGACTCAGCTATCTTTCCGTCTTTAAGAACATAAATACGGTCAGCATTTGTCACCGTTGATAATCTGTGTGCTATCATTATTACAGTCTTATCTTTTGAAAGATTTTCAAATGCAAGCTGCACTTTTCTCTCGTTGTCAGGATCAGCAAATGCCGTTGCCTCATCAAGTATAAGTATAGGTGCATTTTTCAAGAAAGCTCTCGCAATGGAAAGACGCTGCATCTCACCGCCTGACACATATGTACCTTTTGAGCCGATAACAGCATTTACTCCCTGTGGAAGTTTGTCAATAATATCACTGCACTGTGCTTTTTTAAGTGCATCGAAAACCTCTGCGTCAGAATCATCAGGTCTTCCCATTCTTATATTTTCAAGAATCGATGTCTTTAAAAGCTTACTGTCCTGAAAAACATAAGAGATAGTATCCATAAGTTTATCAGACTCAATATTTTTTACATCCACACCGCCTATTGATATACTTCCGCTATTTACATCCCAAAATCTTGCGATAAGCGATGCAAGCGTTGTCTTTCCACCGCCTGACGGTCCGACAAATGCAATATGCTCACCTGCTTTTATATCAAGTGAGATGCCATCAACAGCATTAGTCTTTGCATCGTCATATGAGAATTTAACATTCTTAAGCGAAACAGATGCATCTTTAATCTTATTGTCAGAAGTTCCGTTCGGAAGTTCCTTTACATCAAGTATCTCATCCATTCTGTTTAACGCATCCTCAACTATCATCTGCGACTCACCTGCATATGCAACTTTCATAAGCGTTGTGGTGAGTGTTGCCGTTATAAGAATATAAAAGATAAGATTTAACAAAAATGTATCTGTAATAGTGTTTCCACAGAGCACATATGCAGCTATTATAAGTGCCGCAAAGATGGCATTTGAAAATACGGTAAATCCTATCATCGGAAGCATCATTGCCTTTGTATAATCGATAGTCCACTTTTCATAGTCATCTATCGCAGCCTTAAATCTCTTAAACGAGAACACCGTCTGACCAAAAGTCTTTAAAACCGGCACACCTCTTACATACTCGACTGCCTCAGCAGACATTGTTTCAAGCGAATTCTGATATTGTTTCATATCCTCCGCCATCTTTGGTCCCATCATCATCGTTCCCATAATGACAAATGCAAGTACGGCAGGAATGAGACTTATAAGTCCCAGCCGCCAGTCAAACACTGCCATCATAGCAAGAAGTCCTATGGGTGTCGCATAGGAAACTGCCTTATCCGGAAGATTGTGTGCAAGATATGTCTCAGTAGCCGCAGACGAATCCGTAACTATCTTTCTTATCTTACCTGTGCCCTTTGACTCTACATAACCGAGCGGCAGCTTCATTATATGCTCCATCATATACACACGCATATTTGCCTGTACCCTGAATGCCGCTTTGTGTGAACACATAAGTGATGCGATATAAAATACCATCGCAAGCAGTGCAAATCCTACCGCCTGCCAGCCGTATGAGGTGATATGTACCGCCTTTGAAAAATCAGGTCTTACCTCAAGAACCTCCTTTATGATGCGCCATACATCATAAAACGGTATCAATGCAACCCATGCACTGATAACTGCCAAAACACATGAAATATAGGAAAAATATTTATGATTTCCGGCAAGTTCCATAAGTTTTGAAAATGCAGATTTCTTTTTTGTCTCCATTTATGAGTCCTCCTTGTTTGTTTTATGTTACTATGATTAGTTTTTGCTAACCCATAGCTGTTTTTTTAGGCAGTAACAATATTTAACTGATAATTATTGTACTGCCATTATTAACTTTTTTATTTTATAAAATTTATACAACTTATTAAAAACTTTTTATTTAGACTCCTCTGTAATTCCAAGAACGGCTTTCCAGCCGGCATAGTTAAATGTCCTTACATTGTCCATA
>JBNMLR010000241.1:0-4429 GCA_050874945.1 Butyribacter sp.
ATATAAAGTATAATACCTCGAATTATTCTTATACCTCTGATTATTATATTAATATTTGATTTTAACCTTTGCATTACATTATAACATTGCTTATTTTTATTTTCTACCTCTCAGTCAGAGTACCTACATTTGATTTACTTCGATATCCGATAGTTTCAGCAAAAACTACCCCTGATGCCTGTCTTTACTGCTGATACCTGTCTTTACCGCAAAAAATAAAGGATACCCAGTCTTTTAAACTAGATATTCTTTAACTACTTCTACTTCTTTAAATTTAAACTATCCCTTATAACTATTTACACCTCTCTGGCAATTTCCTGTTCTGTCTGCTGCAACAAAATGCTTATCAAATCCATGCTTTCTGTAATAACTGTACTTCTTACAGTTATCTTTAGTGATATTAAATGTATATGAAGTTATACGCTTACTCTTTGGAAGTTTTATATACTTCATACCACGCACACCTATCTCACGCACCCCACTATTCTTGTCTGTTACCTTTACAACAAATTTGTTACTCTTTTTAGTTACTTTAATCTTAGGTGCTTTTGAGTCTACCCAAACTTTCATTGTAATCTTATGACCATGCTTGTCTGTCATTGATACAGTATGTCTGCCCTCTGAAAGTTTCTGTAAGCATAAACCTTTTACCGCTCTATAACCAATCTTCTCGTATAATCTCTTTCTATCGTAATCTACCCATGTATCAGTCCAACCTGCTGACTTCTTAACCTTACGCACCTTTTTTAACTTGTAACTCTTCTTACCGTCAAGTACAACTTTCTTTACTGACTTTGTGCTGTCTATTATACTTACATTACCATAACCTTTAACCTTCTTTTCACTCTTATTTATAACAATATATTCATTAAGTACTGGCATGGAAGTTATTCCCTCACGATGCAATGTACACTTATACATCTCACCACTACCACCAAATGAACCCTCATATTCGTCTGCAAAAAGTAAAACCTCTCCAGTCTCATTGTATAATGAAATGTCTGTGTATTCATCTTCGGTTTTTGTGTTCTCAGTGTCATCACTGTTGTCTGTGCTCTGCAAACTGATTGACTGCTGACTGTCATCTATATCCTGTGCGGTTGTGATGCTTGGGGATGCCTGTCCTACTAACATACTTAATACCATGCTACCTGCTACTATTCCTTTTACTATTCTATTATTTTTCATTGTTAGTTCCTCCTTTATTTCTTTGATGGGTGTTCATATTTTTTGGGTGTTCATAGTGATAATTGCAACACTGCTGTTAAAAACTATAGGAACAAAATGAGTACACTCATTTTGTTCCTATATATTTTAACGGGAGTGTTACGATTATTATTTCTGCTATTTCTATATATAATTATATAAAATCCGTATTATACATATGTATATACATTAATAATTCCCAATCCCTTGTTGTCCTCTATACATCTGTCTTCCCCACCGCTTAGTGTTCTATTCACTAGAAATGTGGAATATTTATTCTGCATTCAAGATTTAATCTGGTACTCTCTCCCCCCAGTATATACAATCCATTTATGAATATCAAGAAAAATCTTCTACTTAAGAATTTTTTAAGATGCCACGCAAAAACAGAACAGATATTCTCAACCTGTTCTGTCACTCGCTTATAACACTATTCTCGCACTTTGTTCTATTATTTGCGATTTTTAACACTATATTTTTAATTTAGTCCCCAAAAAACTTAAGGAAAACATCATAAGAATTTTTTAATGTGTTTTAGATACTTAGACACCATCTTTAAAATTAACCCTACCACTTACACGCCGTCTCAACAAAAATCCAATATTAAATTTTTCGGATTTTACTATTCGTTATTATAAGGAAAATTGAGAATAGTTGTTTTCTATTGTATAAAATAACAGACAACCAGCTTTGTATATCAACTGTCCTTTTATATGCTCAGTCAGAATTTGCACTTTTGCTAAAATTTTCTTTTAAAAAGTGTGTTTAATAAAACATTTTATTTGAGACAGCTTCTAATATACTCATATGCTGTGTTTTTCGGCTCACCCAGTTACTCTATTTTTACAAAAATTGCACTATTATGATTTTTAAAGTAAATTTTATATCCGCAAAGCTACCAGATTTATGATTTCAAAACATAAAAATATTTTACCATATATAATATACTACTTATCCTAGCTGCTTGCGAAACTATCATGAAATGTAACTAAAATGTGCGGATATAATCAATAATGTTAGCAGGCATTTCTGTCACCGTCAGCACTTAGAGGTGGTTTTTTCACTCTTTATGTGCTGTTACGGTGACAGCATAGCGAAAGCACGCCTGCATTATTATTGATTATATCCGCACAATTCTCACAACATACAATTAGTTTCGCAATAATCTAACACTTATTCTACTCCGCCTTAATCTGCTCCATCAACTCCAAAACCTTTTCCTCGGTCTCCTCAATCTCGTCCGCTATCTGAGATATAGATTTGCCTTTGGCAAGTTTCTTTTTTATTTGGTCTTTTAATTTATTCTGTTCACCCTCACTTCTTCCTTCGTTTCTTCCATTTTCTTCGCCAAGCAGTATTCCCTCATTAATACCACGATTATACATCTTCTTTGCTTCTGTCTCTATTACTTTTCCTCCCATAATTCCGTCAACTCCTATATCCACTATTTTACTTTGAATATTCCATCAAATACTTTGCCGCCGCTTCCTCACTTAAGCTGAATTTTTTTATAATCTGTTTTTTTATTTCACTTTCAGGCATATTCAAATCTTTTAATATTCCGATTGCTCCCATTATTATCCCATCACTGATACCACGATTATACATCTTCTTTGCTTCCGTTTCTATTACTTTTCCTCCCATAATTCCGTCAACTCCTTTCCTTATTCTCTCATATTTTCTTGCTATATTGTCTACTACTTTTTTTGACAATTCAACTATTATCCTATTTTCAAGTTCTGTCATTTTGCCCTGCCGTGTCAGTTCCTCCATTTTAACGCATATTTCTTTAAACTCACTTACAAGTCCCTGTAATAAAGCTTCATCATCATTATACTTTGGAAAGTTTGCTTCATGCGTAAATATATAAAACGGTATAAGCAAATAAATTTCTTTTTCCCATATGTCTTCCAATGTATAGGTTTGCATCTTTATTATCGGTATGTCATACTTTACCTCTCCACCGGGAGTCACAAACCTAATTGTCATCACATCACCAGTATTTTTGTTTGAACGAAGATATAATACCGCTGAGTGTGGAAATATAACTGTTAATACTCCGTCACTCTTTTTGCCGCCATCATCACCGACTATTTTCTCAATAGTCGCATCATCGAGTGCTATCTGTGAGTCATACTCGAAAAAGCGTAGTACCATACTGTTGTCAATGGTCGACTGACATTCCAAATGATATTTCTTTTCCGTATCACCTTTAATAACCTTGAAACTTGCGTCTGTGATTATCTTATCTTCCGCTCCGTCCTGCTTATTCTGAAAGTGATAATCGTTTGCAAAAACGATTGTTTCCGTACCGTCATAGTTTTCTCCGAATACCTCATTCAGAAGTGGCAGAATAAATCTTGAGCAGTCGTTTAACATGGTTCGGAATACATCGTCATACGGTGTACTGGTTATGTTTTCACTCTTTATTCTGTCATAATTATTTTTAATATCACTTGAATTTATAATGTCATCATTGTGATGTTCTAAAACATTACCGTTTTGTTTTATATTATTTTTGCTGTTTTTCTCCATTTATGTATCTCCATTATATATTTTTTATGTGTTGTTTTCAATTACCAATGCTGATTTTTATTTTTGATTATTTTCAAAATTTAAGTCTTTTCTGATTATTTTTGACTACAAAACATATATTTCTGTTATTTTTTTAGAATTATATGGATTGCGTTATAAGATTTTACTTTGATTTATTATAAATAAAATATCTTATGACTTTCTGATATGGTAACATACACCCGGACTTTTTTCTATTGTAATTTTTCACAGATTTATTTTTTCTTTTTGTATAATATGAACAATACTGCCGATGCAATATTAGGATAAACAGCAAGTCAAGCGGATATTTGCAATCCGCTATGCTCCTGATACAACACCACTTATTGCTCTATTCAATAGAAATGGAAACTTCCTTGATTATGTTAAATCATTTCATTCCGTTAAACTTACCCCCAAAGGACACAACAATAATTTTTTCTCTCCATTACCACGGTTCTTAAAATTATTGCTTTGTCCTTATCCTTTTACCGCATGATTACTTCATTGCCTGCATTGTGGCTTCTAAATAGAACGATAATGCTGTGTCTGAGTTCTTTACATAGGCTGTTGCATAGCCAAAATTGAAGTCTATAACTGTGCAAAAATAAAAGAGTTGCATACCTACGATTTTTAACCACTGGTATGCAACTCACACTCTCTTACATAT
>JBNMLR010000242.1:0-4418 GCA_050874945.1 Butyribacter sp.
AGAGAAAAGTCCGGTTCAGTATTTAGCAACAGTAGGGCGTGATGGAAAGGCAAAATGCCGTCCGTTTATGTTCTGTTTTGAGCAGGACGGAAAGCTTTGGTTCTGTACGAACAATACAAAAGATGTTTATAAGGATATGCTTGCAAATCCGGAGATTGAGGTGTCAGTATCATCTCCTGAGTACGCATGGATTCGTCTTCACGGCAAGGCTGTATTTGAGAACAACATGAGCGTAAAAGAAAGCTGCATGAATAATCCTATCGTAAAAGGACAGTATCAGACAGCAGATAACCCTATTTTTGAAGTGTTTTATCTTGAAAATCCTCATGGTGTTATTGCTGATTTTTCAGGAAACCCACCTTATGAATTTTAATTTGTTTCTAACGCTGAAAGTGATGTAAGCATTTGAACTGCGAGGAAAATGACGGAAGAGATACTATTAGGAAATTCTGAATAGTTCAAGAGTAGAGTAATTAAAAAAATCGCCCCTGCAACTCAATCATGAGAAGCAGGGGCGTTAAAATGCCATTGATACATTGTATTAATTTGTCTTTTATTTTACTGTTACTTTGCACACAATTTTCTTTTTACCTGAAATTACCGTAATATTGACTTTTCCTTTTCTTATGGCTTTGATTTTTCCTGTTTTGCTGACAGTGACAATCTTTTTATTTGAAGTTTTGTAAATAATCTTATCCCGACTGTTTTTCGGTGTTAGAGTAACTTTCAATCTAAAAGTCTTACCTTTTTTCAAAGTCAGTTTAGTGCGGTTAAGTTTTATCTTTTTCGTGGTTTTTTTGCTTGTCTGTGTATTTGTATTTTGATTTGAATTTTTATCTGTGGTATTTGTAGTCTGGTTATCAGAAGTTGTCTTTGCTATTCTTACGGATTCGACTTTTCCACATACAGTGCAAGTTCTGGATTTCAGTCCGTCTTTTGTGGCTGTCGGTTCTTTTACAACCTTGTATTCTCCATAACTGTGTCCTGTAGCCTTAATTGTTTCCGTTTTAGTATTGCCACATATGGTGCAGGTAAATGTCTTTGTACCTCTCTTTGTGCAGGTAGGTTCTGTTGTGATTTTTCCGTCATCGTAGCTGTGAGTCTCTGTTTTAGCAATCGATTTACCTGAAGAAATTTTCTTTCCGCAATCGGTACAATAAGTATCACCGGTATAGCCTTTTTCTTTACAGGTAGCGTCCTTTTTGTTGCGGATTTCAGTATGCTGGTGTCCTGTAGCCTTGACTGTTTCTGTTTTAGTATTGCCACAGACAGTACAGGTAAAAGTCTTTGTGCCTTTCTTTGTGCAGGTCGGTTCTGTTGTGATAACTCCGTCATCGTAGCTATGAGTATCTGTCTTAGCAATCGATTTACCGGAGAAAATTTTCTTACCGCAATCGGTACAATAAGTATCACCGGTATAACCCTCATCCTTACAGGTAGCGTCCTTTTTATCACGGATTTCGGTATGCAGATGTTTTGTTGTTTTTTTGATTGTTTCAGTTTTTGTATTACCACAGATAGTGCAGGTAAAAGTTTTTACACCGGTCTCTTTACAGGTCGGGCTTTTTGTAATCTCGCCTGTATTCCAGTTGTGATTGTCTGTTTTGGAAATTGTCTGACCGGAAGAAATTTTCTTACCGCAATCGGTGCAATAAGTATCACCGGTATAGCCCTCATCCTTACAGGTAGCATCTTTTTTATCACGGATTTCGCTGTGAAGATGCTTGTCTGCAGCCTTGCTTACCGTCTCGGTTTTAGTATCGCCACAAATGGTACAGGTAAAAGTTTTTACTCCCTCTTTTATACAGGTTGGTTCTGTTGTAATTTCACCATCATTCCAATGATTGTCACATTCATGTACGGTTATTGTTGGCATATCTGTTATTGTCAATCCGTATAACGATGCCGTTAATGTGGTTGTACCCTCTTTAATTCCTGAAATTTTTCCGTCACTATAAGTGGCAATCGAAGAATCAGTGACAGAAATATCTGGTATATCTGCCACAGGTGGTCTGCCTCTTCCCGGTCCCCAATAATTAACAAAAGTGATACTGGCAGTAATGTGAGGTTCTACTGTTTCTCCTGGTTTAAGAATATATGAAGTTTTATCTGATTTTGCTTCAATACTTTTAATCCAGCTTTTATCTACTGAAAGAGTCACCGTCTGTTCACTGTCATTTGCGGGTGTTTCTGTTGTATTGATAGAAGTTCTGGATGCAAATTCTTCTACCCAGTAGTCACATCCATTGTAGTAAACATGACCGATTCCAACGCAGTTAAAATTTTGATTTAACATATTTCTACGGTGTCCCTGTCCGCCATAGCTTTCGTTATCTTCACGCCATGCAAAATTTACTTCTGCAGCAGAAGTTTGACCTGCTGCAATGTTCTCGCCTTCGTAGGAAGCATTAGTAACACCCTCTTCAGTATAAAGACTGAAACATTTTTCGACGTTTGGTCTGGTATGACTGTATGATAAAGCAATCTCTGCTGCACGCTTCATTGCAATTCTCTCCAGATCATAATCATAAGTAAGAGGAAGTCCCAAACATGATTCTTGTACTGTATCAGTTTTATCCCAACACCAGGCTTGGTAATCGCTCGTTCTCATCTCATTTATCATGTCTAGGATTTCCCTGGCTTCCGTCTGACCATATTGTACTGAGATTTTAAGCGGAATGATTTCTGCTGCATTTGCTTTATTTGGAATTGTCACAAAAAAGCTAATGCAAAAGAAAAATAAAAGTAACTTTGATAGATTTTTTTTCATAGATTTCACCTTTCCTTTCTATAAATAAATTGTTAGGTAATTGCGGAACTACTTATAGGCTATGTTAATTATGCAAATATAACAAATACTAATGCAGGCACGCTTTCGCTACCTGTCACTCGTAACGAATGACAAAATGAATGCTACAGCTCGAAAATAAAATTTTCTCGCTGTTCGTTTCACTCATATAATTTTCAGAAAAAATAATCGTATGCAAGCATACATTATTTTTCCATTGAAAATTGCATTCATTTAGAGTACAAAGTGCTAACGGTGACAGAGTGTACTGCTAATACTATTTGTTATATTTGCACAATTTAACTGCAGTTTATGATAGTTTCGCAAATCTCTAAATAAATTGTTATGAATACTTGTGATAAGAAAATCACTGTAACTATTTTTGGTGACAGCATTTAAACTGATAAATGTCAAAAAATGTATTATTTAAAAGAATTATACAAAAAGTTTGTTGTGAAATCAATAGATGTGTAAATATAAATTTACGCAACCCTGATGGCATTTTTACCCTAAAATCTCCCTCATCCTCACACTATAATCATGCCTGCGTTGCACTGTTTCAAGTCCATGTCTTGCAATAGCTGTCCGTTTATCTTCATGTTTCAGATAATAATCTGTTTTTTCGAGTAGGTCATCTATGTCGTCGTAAACCTCAAGGTCTTTTCCAATAGTGAAACAGTCTTTTAAATCCTCCCTCCAGTCTGTTAGGAGAAAACCGCCTGCTCCGAGTATATCAAATACTCTTAAAGGTATTCCTGTCTCGATATTTGGTGCCGTCATGTTTATATTTATTTTAGATAATGCAAAAACAAGCGGTGCTTCTAAAAGATAATCGACAGCTTTATGTACCACAAGCGTTGGAAACAGGGCAGAGGTGTCACTTGTCGTGAAAAGATGGACATTTTTAGGATATTTCATAGCAAGTCTGTTAAGCGTCATGGTGCGCATTTTAGCGGCTGTTTTGTGTGAGAGTACGCTTGTTGCAAAGTGGAATTTTAAATCCGCGTGGGACTGCGTACTCATTTTTATATCTGTATATTCAGACAGCATATCCATGATTTCAGGTGTTAGCATATTTTTTAAGAGATTACCTCCGGTTACATTTAACTGTGCTTCGATAGCGGCATCCATGTAGCCGCAGAGATAGTCGGGGAGTATATGCTCCATCTCGTCATAGCGGTTTTTGTCGTAGAGATTTCCCACAAACGAAATATCGTAGTTGTATTTTGTGTCATAGCTTTTTGCGTATTCAGACTTAGTAGCTGTATAATTTTCTGTTTGTTTTAAATTTGTGTCTTTTATGGAAACATTTTCATATGCAGTCTGCTCAGGCATTTTGGATTTTATAAAGTCACTGTCTGCTAAATCTGATAAAATGTGACTGCTTTCAATAAGTGCCTGCACACGCTTCGTATTAGTACAGAGCGGCAGGTAATGAACGGTATCTGTACCAGCATTGTTAAAATGTTTAGCTTCACTGCTGTCAAATGTATATATGCAGTTGGTTTTGTAATCTACTGACGGATGCTGCATATTTAAAAGGGGGGAGTCTACATTGTAACATATGTAACGGATGTTTTGTCTGTGGCAGACCTCGGCTATATATGAAAAATAATTTACTGAAAAGACC
>JBNMLR010000243.1:0-4413 GCA_050874945.1 Butyribacter sp.
GTCATATTCGTCGAGAAGAATAATTACTTTTTTTCCATAATATCTACTTAGATAATTTGACATATTTTTTATCAAATCCTGTGCCATAACATCACTCATATTATAACTAATATTACTTATATTTTTCTTTTCTATTTCCGTTAAGCCATCCCAGTTTTTCAAAAATTCAAACTGCTGGAATACTTCACATATTATTCTTTTAATTTTCTCAACTGCATCATTATAGTTATTTTGTTTTATCTCAGCAAAACTCAAAAATATCACAGGATATGTTCCCTGCAATTTGCGATATTTCTCATCTTTCCATATTTCAAGTCCCTCAAATAAATCCCCTCTGTCCTTATATTTGTTCGAGAAAAAACATTCAAGCATATTCATATTTAATGTTTTTCCAAATCGGCGCGGGCGTGTTATAAGTGTAACTATATCGTCATTGTCCCACCACTCTTTTATAAAATTTGTCTTATCTACATAAAAGCTGTCTCTTTCCCGTATTGACTCAAAGCTCTGATTTCCTATGCTTATAACTCTTGCCATATGCACCCTCCTGTTTATTTTTCACAAACCAAGTTCCCTATTCAGTAGCTACATTTTAACATTGAAACATTGTAATGTAAAGCTAATACCCCTGCAGCAGCTTATCTGCCACTAAGCACCTGACCTATCACTCCTGCAAGATGTGGCATGGCATTTTTCGCCTCCTGTAATGTATTGTTTTCATTTCCAAGCTCTATAAGAAGCGACCTCTTTCTGAGATGCAGATTATATCGGTACCCTTTAAGATAGACCGGCTTTGCAAAATCAGTATAATTTTCCATACATTTTAATTTTAACTGTAAACTAAATGCGAGATTGTATTGAAGATTTGGATTATACAGATACCCTATATTTCCATGACGGTTTCTTGATAATCCGTTAAAAAGCATTACCTGTGCTGTCCTCTTACCGTTTATCACGGTTGTTCTGTGTACCTTGTTTCCCACTCCATCCCTGTGCAGGTCTATCACCACCTGTATTGACGGATATTTCTGCAATGTCCTCTTTACCTGCTTAGCCGCATTATTATAAGCCCTGTTTCTGTCTATCCTGCCATTTATTATGTCATATCTGGTTGTATCGTGTATCACATTGTAACCCTGTTTTTTCAGATAATATGTAAGTGTTGTGCCGACTCCGACTATAGACTGACTGACAACACCGCTCTTGCTGTCACGAAATGCTTCTGAACCGCCATGAGTATGAAATATAAGTATCTGCGGCTTTCTTCTGTTCTTTTTTATTCTAAGATCTGCCGATAAAAGTTTTTTTACATTAAAAATCTTGTTATCAATAGATGTTGTTGAATCGGTTATATAAAAATTTTTCAAAAGATAATTTCTGTCAAGTCCTTTTTTCAGTGTATTTATTTTACTTATGTTTGTTTTTAATGATGCCCTGTTGTTATGACTTATTACAATATCTTTCTGTTTTATCTTTTCGCTGTCACCCTTTAGTTTTTCCTCTTTTTTCGCCGCTTCATTTTCCTTTTTAGCAAGTTCCAAATCTTCATTTTCTTCCTGACAAGCCTGTCTGTATAGTTCTCCTGACATTCCGCTCCATGTATTTTTCCGACTGTTTTTTCCCGCCCATGTCATTGCCGTTTTTTCAGCATTTTTCTCACTTACACTCTGAAATCTGTTCCCGTTTTCAACTATATATGTAACTCCCGAACTTGTTCCTGTTATAAACTTAAGCCATATCGGAACCTCACTCCCGTTTTTTGCCAAACTTATTGCCGAAGAATTTGAATATCCAAAATCTACAAGCATATCTGCCGTCATATTTTTTATTTTATCTGCAATATTTAATTTCTCCAGTCTGACTATAAAAAAACTCGCCAGCCATATGATAACAACAGCAATAACAACAAATTTCTTTGTATTTTTCATATACCATGTCCTACTCTTTCCAACAGCAAATCCACCGCCACCGATGTGTCGCAGCATCCATTTTTATATGATATACTCCCTGAATCTTCCAAACGAAGAATTTCGAGAGTATATTATGCCTTTACACAACAGCTATTGCCGTTATTACATATTTTAACATTACTATTCACAATTATTGATGTGACAGTAACTATATATCTTCTAAGAACAAAATATGCAAAAAACTTTCTTTATATGATTTTATTTCTGCAAAGCCATATTTAGTCCGCCGGCTATTGCTTTTCCGATAAAAAATATCTGCTCATCAATATCTTTTGGTGTCACAAACAGACCGCTGTATTTGTCATTTGACATTCCATTTAAAAATATGTCAGTTTCCTCCTGAGAAAATCCCTGCTTAAGAAGTGTTTCCTCTATACAGTCATATGCAACTGTAGCCATCGACACAACAGTCGGCACACCTATTGCAACAACCGGAATTTTCATAACATCTTCATTTATCTCTTTCCGCTTATTTCCAACCCCTGCACCGGGTGATATTCCCGTATCTGTTATCTGAATTGTATGACACAGCCTTTCAGTATGTGTTGAACAGAGCGAATCTATCACTACAATGCAGTCAAAGTCTCCTTTATACACAATATTTCTTATTATGTCGCAAGTCTCCATTCCCGTCTGCGATAACACTCCGGGTGCAATGGCACATATTTTTTCAGGAATAATATCTATACACTCCACAACTTTATTACCGAGCATATCAGGTGTCGCATATCTGTTGCCAAGACCTGCTATCATGATTTTTTTATCTGCTTTATCTTTACTCAATACTGCCATTTTTATGTTCTTACTTCTTTTTTCCTCAATAATGCTTTCCACTACCCCTGCCAAAACTTTTTCAAGTCCTGTCTCGTCGCTTTTTTCCCATTCTCTGTCCGAAAATTCAATAGTAATATATTTTCCTATCGGCTTTCCCATAACTTCCATGCCATGATCATCCTTAATCTTAACCTCAGTCATTGTAATCCCTGAAATACCTGTCTCTCTCTTTATTATCTCAACTCCCGAAATCTCTACATTATCTTCCGGAAAACTTTCCTTAACCTCAAGAGCCAGATCCGTCACTCTGCTAAGCATAATTTCCTCCCAAATATAAGCTGTGTTAATTACGAAGATACAACGATGTTTTTCAATCACACGATTACTCATAAAAATAAATTTTTCCATTAATATTTCAAAAAATCATTCCAACAATAAACTTTCCCATAAAAACTTAAAACTATACAATTATAAATAAATTTTCCACCACACCAAACTCACAGCCGAAGCAAAAGATTATCATACTGACCGAAGGGCGTTAGAACCATGTCGGTACTTGGCAGGTGTATTTTAGCTGCCTATGTACTGCTACACGGTTCTCCGAGCGAAAGCGTCCCTGAGCGTAGCATGATAATCCTTTGCTTCGGCGTCCGTCTGCCAAAAAAGTAACTGTTACAAAAAATCAAAAATATTTCAAAAACCTCTTGACAAACACCTTAAAAATCACTATGATAAATGAGTATGTTTACTTCAAAGCGACCGTGTCCGGTTTGATGAAACAAAAGATTTCACAATTGGGAGGTGTAAGGAATGGCTAACATTAAATCAGCAAAGAAAAGAATTTTAGTTGATCGCAGAAATGCAGAGAGAAATAAAGCAATCAAGTCTAAAGTTAAGACAGCTATCAAAGGTGTTGACGCTGCTATCGCAGCAGGAGACAAGGACGCTGCTTCTAAGGCTTTAACAACAGCAATCTCTGAAATCAATAGAGCTGCAAGCAAGGGTGTTTTCCACAAGAAAACAGCTTCAAGAAAGATTTCCCGTATTACAGTTGCTGTAAATAAAATCGCGTAATCTATTTAAAATTTAAAGAGTTGCCATTGGTGTGGGCAACTCTTTTTTGTAATATAAAAATACAGGAGACAAACGATGAAGAAAAAAAATTATTTGAAATGGGATGAATATTTTATGGGTATTGCTCTCCTCTCCGCTGAAAGGAGCAAGGACCCACATACAAGCGTAGGTGCCTGCATTGTCAGTGAAGATAACAAAATCTTATCTGTCGGCTATAACGGTATGCCTCTTGGCTGTTCTGACGATGAATATCCGTGGGAACGCACCTCTGACAATGAACTTGATGCCAAATATCTTTATGTCTGCCATGCCGAGCTTAACGCATTATTAAACTATACCGGCACAAACTTAAAGAACGCTACCATCTACACTCCGCTATTTCCGTGTAACGAGTGCACAAAAGCTCTCATCCAGTCAGGTATAAAGGAAGTTATATATATGTCAGATAAATATTCTGATACTCCTTCCGTTATTGCAGCAAAAAGGATGATGAATTCAGCAGGAGTAAAATTTACCCCATATAAACCGATAAACAGAACTATTGAATTACAGCTTTAAAATTGCACAAAAAACTTAATTTTAAGCAATAAATAAC
>JBNMLR010000244.1:0-4399 GCA_050874945.1 Butyribacter sp.
CTTTTACATAGTATTGTCAATGCCCGTAAGCACTTTACATTCACAGGCTTTACAGGATGTGGATGCGATACTGATATGCTACATCATAATATCGGCTATGCTGTTTGTCGCACTTCTGATCCTCTATCTGCAAACTGTTATGCCGCTTAAGAGTATGCAGCAGGCTGCAAAGGAATATGCAGCAGGTCATTATGACTACAAAATGCCTGAATATGCAGGACACGACCATACAGACCTGGCCGGAGCAATACAGTATCTTGCCACAAAAATGAAAGATACAAATGAATATCAGAAAAATTTTATAGCCAATGTGTCGCATGATTTCAGGTCACCGCTCACATCCATAAAAGGTTATACACAGGCTATGGCTGACGGCACGATTCCTCCTGAAATGCAGGGAAAATATCTTGACATAATACTTTTTGAGGTTGAACGACTTACAAAACTTACAAACAATCTGTTATCACTAAGCGAATTTGAAAACAAGGGAGTTCCTCTTGAAATATCGACCTTTGATATAAACAAAGAATTAAAACGCTGTCTTGCAACCTTTGAACAGCGTTGCACCCAAAAGCATATTTCTCTTGATATAACTTTTGACGCTGAGACATCACTTGTAGATGCCGACCAGAGCAAGATTGAACAGGTTATTCAAAATCTCGTAGACAATGCCATTAAATTCAGCAATGACAATTCAACTATCGAGATACACACAAGAGAAAAAAATCAAAAAGTCTTTGTATCAGTAAAGGACCACGGTATCGGTATTCCAAAGGAAAGTCTTGGAAAAGTATGGAAACGCTTTTACAAAACCGACCTTTCCCGCGGTAAAGACAAAAAGGGGACAGGACTTGGACTTCCCATTACTAAAGAAATCATTGAAAATCACGGTGAGAACATAAATGTTATAAGTACAGAGGGTGTAGGTACGGAATTTATCTTCTCTCTGCCTAAACATACTGAGTAATAAAATCCATCAAAGTTAAAAAACAGGAATTGCTAAAGCTATTCTTGTTGATATAACACTACAAGCAGTTTCCTATTCAACAAAAAATGACTGCTAAAACAGTTCATGTAGATATAACGCAACAAGCAGTTTCCTATTCAATAAAAAAATGACTGCTAAAGCAGTTCATGTAGATATAACGCAACAAACCATTTTTCTATTCAATAAAAACGACTGCCACGCTTAAAATAAGCATAACAGCCGTTTTTATTTTATATATATCGCAAATCTGTTTTATCATTGTTTACTGTGTACTTACACCAACCTGAAATACACCTTTTATTCTCTTAAACAATACTTCCTGAAGCACTGATATAGTCACAAACTGTGCCACAAAAAGAATACACGCCTGCGTAAGTCTTACAGGTAATAATGATAAATATGGGGAACCATATAACACTGAGATCCAAAATGTTGTCACAAATAAACCTATTATAAACTGGTTTATTCCTGCTGCTATCGCTGCCTTTGGTATAGATGGTTTCTTATGTAAGAACAATCCCCATACAAGACCGTTTAAGCATGAGTTAAGCGTAAAGCCCGGAAAATATGGTCCTATAGGGAACATAAGTGTTCCGAGTACATCCGCAACTCCTGCAACTATAGCAGCCTGTGCCGGTCCCATCAGAATAGCTGCCGTGACCGGAGCTATAAATGCAAAACCAATCTTTACATTCCATGCCTGAATGGAACAAAATCTTGATAAAACTATCTCAATGGCTATAAGCATAGCCATAAGTGTAATGTCTCTTACTGAAATCTTACTTTTCTTTTCCTTCATTTTTTGCCCTTTCTAATGAACGGAGCACTACTGTTCAATCACACTTGCTGTGTGAACAGTAATAACGGAGCCGAAACCAGTATAATTCACCCAAACAAATCTATTGTATTTTATTTTAAAGTAAGTTATACAAAGAAAAACACTCAAAGTAAACCATTATTCAGGTAATGAGTGTTTTTCATTCATTTCTGACAGTGGATGCGAAAGCCATACCGCAAGAACTAAGTTCCGTCCGCACAATCTCTTGTGCTTACGGCAACAGATATTTTCTTTTCGCCCAAAGACAACTTCCCATCCTTTGGTACTTAACGCATGACTTCCTACTCTGTTCATATTTAAATATTTAGTTTTTATGTTTACTGATATTCTCTATATGATATATCAGATTTGCGATCTTATTTGTATTCGCATCTTGTTCCAAGAATACCTGCTACTTCATACTCATAATCATCAATGCTCTTTGACATCTGGAATGCTTCTTCAATGTCAACATCATAGACATGACCGTCTTTGTAACCGATAAGTCTGTTCTTCTTGCCTTTTTCAATACAGTCAATGGCATATGCACCCATAACTGAAGCGTAAACTCTGTCTCTTGCTGTAGGACTTCCGCCACGCTGTAAATGTCCGAGGATAGTAGCACGTGTCTCGATACCTGTTGCCTCCTCGATCTTCTTTGCAAGACCATATGAATGACCGATTCCCTCAGCATTTACGATAATCTGATGTGTCATACCGCTTGCACGGTTGCTCTTTATCTGCTCGATAAGTTTATCATAATTGTTGTCAAACTTCTCAGGTATAAGAATCTGCTCTGCACCGTTTGCAATACCACACCAGAGTGCGATGTAACCTGCTGAACGTCCCATAACCTCAACTACGCTGCAACGCTCATGTGAATTTGATGTCTCACGAAGTCTGTCGATAGCTTCCATAGCTGTGTTTACTGCCGTGTCAAATCCGATAGTGTAGTCTGTATATGCAATGTCAAGGTCGATAGTTCCCGGAAGACCTATAACATTAACACCATATTTTGAAAGGTTCTTTGCTCCCGTAAATGAACCGTCACCACCGATGACGATAAGTGTTTCTATACCGAGTTCCTTACAGATGGCTGCTGCTTTCTTCTTTCCCTCTTCCTCTCTGAACTCAGCACTTCTCGCTGTGAAAAGGAATGTACCACCATGCTGAAGCTTTTCTGAAACATCATGGAAAGTAAGAAGATCCATCTCTTTGTTAAGGATACCGTTATATCCTCTTCTGACCCCATATACTTCATATCCTTTAGAAATACCCGTACGCACTACCGCACGAATCGCAGCATTCATTCCCGGAGCATCTCCTCCACTTGTCAATACCGCAATCTTACCTTTTGTCTCACTCATTTTATTATCCTCCATTCCATTTATTGTCACCATTTGCATATATAAACGGCAACGAATTATTATGATAATTTTATAATCCGGAACGTTTTACACGCACGCTTTGTATGTATATACGAAATGTGCATTAATTTCTTTCATAATTCTCATTTTTATATCGTAAACCATTCTATTATGATTTGACTTTTTTTTCAATAACTTTTTTGAGTTTTCGTTTTTTTCTCCGATATTCACAAAATTTCAGGTAAACTTCTGTTAAAAATCACTATATTTATCCCTATATTTTACTAAACATTTACCTTTATTCTTTCCAGTGTAGTCTGTGAAGGTCACCCTCAAGCTGCATATCAAAGAAATTATTCTGTCTCAGTGCTTCATATAACACTATCGCAACTGAATTTGACAGATTTAACGACCTGATATTCTTATTCATCGGTATTCTTATAGCTGTTTCCTGTGAGTCTACAAGGATTTCCTCAGGAATACCTGCACTCTCCTTGCCAAACATGATATAGGCATCAGGTTCATATTTAACATCAGTATAATCCTGTTTCGACTTTGTAGTTGCCATATACATCTTTTTAGCCGCATCCGGATTTTGTTCAAGGAAATCCTCGTAACAGTCATAAACCGTCACATCCAGCTTGTCCCAGTAGTCAAGACCAGCTCTTTTAAGCATCTTGTCATTTATCTTAAATCCCATAGGCTCTATAAGATGAAGCCTTGTGCCTGTCGCACAGCAGGTTCTTCCGATATTTCCCGTATTTGCAGGCATCTCAGGTTCAAGTAAAACTATATTTAACATATTTTCCTCCCCGTAAAACTAAAACTTTGCCATAAATTCTCTATCTTAACGGCTTTCTTCTTTGTCAGAAAATGTACCATAATATAAAATCAAAGTTTTGCTATAAATTTCTGTATTCTCTCAAGTGCTGCTTTCAGGTCATCTATCGAATACGCATAGGAAATCCTCAAAAATCCCTCGCCGCAGTCACCAAAAGCCGTTCCGGGCACTACCGCTATCTTTTCTTCTTTGAGAAGTCTTGTCGCAAACTCGTCCGAACTCATTCCAAATTTCTTTATGCTCGGAAACATATAAAAAGCACCAAACGGCTCAAAACATTCTATGCCCATTTCATCAAATGCATTTAAAAGAAATCTTCTTCTCCTGTCATACTCATTTCTCATCTTCTCCACATCTTCATCACCATGACGAAGAGCCTCTATAGC
>JBNMLR010000245.1:0-4370 GCA_050874945.1 Butyribacter sp.
GCGATAAAGTTTGGTTTTAAATACTGGAAAAAATATATAGTGGCGGCGGTTATCCTGCAGCTTGTGAGTTTTCTTGCAATCGTTGCAGATTTGCTTATACCGTTTGTGTCGGAGCTTTTTATTGATTTTGTTATTATGGATAATGACAATAAGGCGAGTGGTGTTTTTGCGTTTCTGATTGATGGGGATTACGGAAAAAGGCACAGTTTTGAATTATTTTTTAATATTGCAATGGTGTTTGTGGGACTTCTCGTTTTCAGGCTTATTTTTATATATATCAAAAATACTATGCTTGAAAAGTATGCGTTGAAGTTTGAGACGGATTTAAGAGTTGTGACTTTTGACAAGCTGATGGAACTTGACAGCCAGACGGTGTCTGAGTACAACACGGGTGAGCTTTTAACCACACTTCATACTGACACGATTATGATGAAAGATTTGTTTGGAAGAATTATTCCGGGAATGTTTGACAGTATGTTTGTGCTCGGTGCGTGTATAATACTGCTCACTTCGATAAATATCACACTGCTTATAATCCCGGTTATACTTGCACCGTTTTTTGTCGTTGCACTTTTGAAATTCAGGAAAAAGGCTCAGAAAAATTACAGAGCCATAAGAACCAGCAACAGTAACATGAATCTTACCGTTCAGGAAAATATCGAAGCTGTCCGCCTTGTAAGGTCATTTACAAATGAGGGGCGGGAGAAAGAGAAGTTTGACAAGTCAAATATGAACATGAAGCAGTCATATATAAATCAGGTTAAGCTTTCGGCAGGTTTCGAGGTTATATTCAGCTCGATAAAACAGGTTGCTTATATTGGTACGATTGCGTTATGTGCATTGCTTGTCATAAAGGGCGAGATGCTTGTAGGATTTCTTGTGGCAGCATCAGGTTATGTCATGAAGATAATGGACCATGTATCACAGATAAACAATCTTCTTTTCCAGATGCAGCAGCAGATTGTTGCAGGTGACAAGATAATGAGATTTATGGAATGTGAGACAAAGATTAAGGATGGTAAAAAGTCTGCGAAAGATATAGAAAAGCCTGATATAGAGTTTGAAAATGTCACATTGGAACTTGGCGGCAAAAAGGTTCTCGATAATATAAATCTTTCAATTCCTTATGGTAAAAAGGTCGGCATTGTCGGAGCAACGGGAAGTGGAAAGAGTATTCTGCTTAAGTCGATAGTAAGGATAAATGATGTAAATGACGGTCAGATAAAAATGAACGGAACAAATGTTAAAGAGTATAAGACGGCAGAACTTAGGGAAAAGATTTCATATGTTTTTCAGGATGCGTTTTTATTCTCAAATACCATTGACAGCAATATTGCATTTGCAAACCCTGATGTTGATGAGAGTAAAGTGAGGGAATGTGCTAAAAGAGCAATGGCAGATGATTTTATAAATGAACTTTCTGACGGCTATCAGACGATAGTAGGCGAAAAAGGATTTGGACTCTCTGGCGGACAGAAGCAGAGAGTTTCTATTGCAAGGGCAATGCTAAAAGATGCACCGGTATTTGTTTTTGATGATTCGACAAGTGCACTTGATGCGGAGACGGAAAGAAAACTTCTTGAAAATTTGAGGACATATTATCAGGAAAAAACTATTCTTATAGCGGCTCACAAAATGTCGTCTGTTGTCGATTGTGATGAGATAATCTATCTAAACAACGGAAAGATTGTTGAGAGGGGTACATTTGATGAACTGATGGAACTTGACGGGCACTTTGCGGGTGTGTATAAGACGCAGATGGCAAAGCAGACGGTTGCGTAGTGATATGCGAAACTTATTATTTGCTGAGAATCTAGTATATTGAAAGTTTCGCAAATGATTTTGTATTAGAAATTGTAAGGAAAAGGAGGAAATCATGGCTAAGAGGAATACATATTTTGAGGATGAGGTTGTTCATAAAAAGATTGATATTAAGCAGTTTGGCAGGATTTTAAAATATATCGTGCCGTATAAGCACATATTTATCATCGTTTGTGTGCTTATGCTTGTTTCAGCGTGTACTGCTTTGCTGCCGCCGATGCTGCTTAGGTATGTCATAAATGATGTAGTTGTTGAGAAAAGTATGGCTAAACTTTTTTATGTTGTGTGCGGTCTTGTTTTTCTGGCTGCGACGGACATTGGACTTACTTATGCACAGCAGCGTATGATGGGACAGATGGGGCACAGTGTTATTGCGGATATGAGAAAGGATATTTTTTATAAATTGCAGGAACTTCCTTTTGAGTATTTTGACAACAGACCTGACGGAAAGATTGTTGTGCGTGTCACTGATTATATAAATGACCTTGCCAATTTCTTTACTAATTATGTTGTTATGTTTCTTGTCTATCTTGTAAAGATTGTCATTGTTACGATATTTATGCTCTCACTCAGTCCTGAGCTTACGCTTATCGTTGTGTGCACGACAGTTCCGATGATGGCTCTTGTGTTTTTGTTAAGGTATAAGATAAGGAGGAGATTTGCATGGCACAGGGCAAAACTTTCTAACCGTTCGGCATTTCTTATAGAGACTATCATGGGTGAAAAGATAGTGAAAAATTATAACAGAGTTGAGAAAAATAAGTCAATCTATGAGGACTTGCATAATCAGAGTGTCAATGTATGGTGGGGAATTGTCAAATTAAACAACTTAAATACGCCGATTGTTGAAATATTCTGGAATGTCGGAACTCTTTGTCTTTACGGAGTTGCACTTTATCTTATATTAAACGGGAGCAGCCATGTAGATGCAGGTACGGTTGTTGCGTTTATAAGCTACATGGGACTTTTCAGCGGACCGCTCACGCAGATTGCGATAATCATTCAGCAGATGGCACAGGTAAGTTCAAATCTTGAGCAGGTGTTTGATACGATTGATTACGAAGTGCAGATAAAAGATGAGGAGGGCGATGTATCGCTTGACAATGTAAAAGGGCAGGTTGATTTTGACAATGTGACTTTTTCGTATGAGGACGATATAAATATCCTTGAAAATATGAACCTCCATGTAAAACCGGGAGAGACGATAGCACTTGTAGGACCGACAGGTGCAGGAAAGACTACCATCATAAATCTTATCACGAGATTTTATGATGTGACCGGGGGTTCGGTAAAAATAGATGGAAATGATGTTAGAAAAGTAACATTGGAGTCACTTAGAGAGGAAGTCGGAGTGCTTATGCAGGACCCTTTCATATTTAAGGGGACTGTTATGGAGAATATAAGATACGGCAGACTTGATGCGACGGACGAGGAGTGCATAGCGGCTGCAAAATATATTTATGCCGATGAATTTATCGAGGGACTTCCACATGGATATGACGAGGAACTAGAGGAGAGAGGAGAGGGACTTTCGGCAGGAGAAAAACAGCTTATCAGCTTTGCGAGGATAATACTTAAAAATCCGTCAGTGATAATACTTGATGAAGCGACAAGTTCGATAGACACGGAAACTGAGAATATGATACAGAAAGCACTGGATGTTATATTGTCGGAAAAAACAGCGTTCATAGTGGCACACAGACTGTCAACGATAAGAAATGCTGACAGAATTCTTTATATAGCGGATAAGGGAATAGCCGAGGAGGGAAATCACAGTGAACTTATGGCTAGAAAAGGGCTTTATTATCAGTTGAATGTTTAAAAAATAGAAAAGGTGTCGGGATTTTCCGACACCCTTATCTTTAATAAGAAAGAACAGATTGCGAATGTCCTCTTTATTATTTAATTCGAGGACAAATGCTATATTCCGGGACGAATGTTAAATTCGAGGATGAATGTTATATTCGTCCTGTAATAGTGATTGTTGTCATTCCCGGTGAGATACTCCATGCACCTGTTGCCGTGTCCTGTGTATATGTGGCAGCAGGAACTGTTATTTTTCCGGGAACAGTCTCAAAACTGCCTGTTGTGGCATCGTAAGTGTAGTTGCCTGTTTCAGTCCACGGTGCAGAGTTGTAGGTTACTGAAATGTCGCTGAGTGCAGGTGTAAATACATCTGATATGCTTAACAGGTCCTCAGCCGTGGCAGCAGTGTTGCCGAGATTCTGGATTACAAAAGTATAAGTTATCTGACCGTTTTCTGTTATGGTTGTAGGTGAGAGGGATTTGCTTATACTTAAGTTTGTTCCATCTGCAGAAGAAATAGTTTCGACTGCCGTGACAGGATTTGCGAGGGCGTCACCTGATATGGTTGCCGTGTTTGTGATGGTTGAGTCTGTTGCCAGAGGGGCAAAATCATTAATCGCTGCTTCATACACGATAACTGCGTTTCCGCCGGCAGGAACAGAAATATCTGAAAATGTCAGTTCAGGTGCGGTTGTTGTCGCAGGAGCCGGTTTGAGGACACCGTTTATATAGTATTTAACTGA
>JBNMLR010000246.1:0-4367 GCA_050874945.1 Butyribacter sp.
GATATAATGAACTTTTGAAAGGCACATGGAAATGGAGGGAATTATGAATTTTACAAAAATGCATGGTTGTGGCAACGATTATGTTTATGTTGACTGCACAAAAGAAATGATAGAAAATCCGGGTGAGGTTTCAAAAAAAGTCAGTCACAGACATTTTGGAATAGGTTCTGACGGTCTTATACTGATATGTTCATCTGATGTTGCAGATTTTAGAATGGCTATGTATAATGCCGATGGTTCAGAGGGTGCAATGTGCGGTAATGGTATCAGATGCGTTGCAAAGTATGTTTACGATAAAGGACTTACCGATAAGAAAAATCTGTCTATCGAAACAAAAAGCGGTATAAAAAAGCTTGAGCTTACAGTGGAGGACGGAAAGGTTTCACTCGTAAAAGTAAATATGGGAGCACCTATCCTTAAATCAAAAGATATTCCTGTTGCGGTCGATACGGAGGAATGTATAGATGCGGATATAAATGTTGACGGAAAAGATTATAAGATAACCTGTGTCTCAATGGGAAATCCTCATGCAGTTACATTTATTGATGAGGATGTAAAGAAATTCCCTCTTGACAAAGTCGGACCTAAGTTTGAAAATCATCCAATGTTTCCTGACAGGGTGAATACTGAGTTTGTTCAGGTGCTAAACAGACATGAAGTAAATATGCGTGTTTGGGAGCGTGGTTCAGGTGAGACATTTGCCTGTGGTACAGGAACCTGTGCGACAGTCGTTGCCTGTGTTTTAAACGGTCTTACCGACGACGAGATAACGGTTCATCTGCTCGGTGGGGATATATTGGTGAAATATGACAGAGAAAACGACACGGTCTGGATGACCGGACCTGCAGCTATTGCATTTGAGGGAACAATAGAGATATAACAAAGATTAGACTTTATGGCACTGCTTTGTAACAGCGTCTTAAAAATTTATTATATTTGTTTTGATAAAAAACGGAATGGAGAGCATAAATGAAACTTTTAGAACTGATAAAAGATTTAGATTTTGAGTGCGTTCAGGGAAGCACTGACATTGATATTACAACACTTGTATATGATTCACGAAAGGTTGAGGATGGAAGTGTTTTTGTATGTATAAGTGGTGCGGTAAGGGACGGACACGATTTTGCAAAAGATGTTGTTAAGGCAGGAGCAAAGGCTCTTATCGTTGAAAAGGATGTTAAAGTGCCTGAGGATGTAACTGTTATAAAGGTTGCCGACACAAGGCTCGGTCTTGCTGTTTCCTCAGCGGCATATTTTGGAAATCCTGCAAATGAACTTACGACTATCGGAATTACGGGAACAAAAGGAAAAACAACTTCAACATATATGGTTCGCTCCATATTGGAGGAATCAGGCATAAAAACAGGACTTATAGGAACTATCGAGAGCATTATCGGTGACGAGGTCATTCCGTCTGCAAATACAACACCTGAGTCATATGTAGTTCAGCAGTATTTCAGAAAAATGGTTGATGCGGGCTGCAAATGCGTTGTTATGGAGGTATCTTCACAGGCACTTATGTTAAACAGAGTAGGCGGTTTTGTTTTTGATTACGGTATATTTACAAATCTTGAACCAGACCATATCGGACCAAATGAACATAAAGACCTTGATGATTATATACATTGCAAGAGTCTGCTTTTCAGACAGTGCAAACAGGGTATCTTCAATGCGGATGACAGCCATCTTGAAAAGATACTTGAGGGTCATACCTGTAAAGTTGAGACATACGGTTTTTCTGAAAATGCAGATATAAAGGCATCTGATGTTCATCTTATGGATAAAGGCGGAACGCTCGGAGTTGCATATCATATGAGCGGTCTTATGGATATGGATGTTGAGATAGATATACCGGGCAAGTTCAGTGTTTACAATTCAATGACTGCAATCTCAATATGCAGACACTTCGGTGTAAAGAAAGAAGTCATACTCGACTCGCTTTCAAAAGTCAGAGTTAAAGGCAGGGTTGAGATAATACCTGTATCACCTAAGTTTACGATAATGATAGATTACGCTCACAACGCAATGAGTCTTAACAGTCTGCTCACGACACTTAAAGAGTATTCGCCGAAAAGACTTGTATGCCTGTTTGGATGCGGTGGAAACCGTTCGAGAGAGCGTCGTTTTGAGATGGGTGAGGTTTCTTCAAAACTTGCAGACCTTACTATCGTTACATCTGACAATCCGAGAAATGAAGAACCGCAGGCTATCCTCGATGACATAGTTACAGGTGTAAAGAAAGCGGACGGCGAGTTTATAACCATCATCGACAGGGCAGAGGCAATAAGATATGCCATTGAAAATGCAAAAGAGGGTGATGTTATCGTGCTCGCAGGAAAAGGACATGAGGATTACCAGGAGATAAAAGGAAAGAAATATCATATGGACGAGAGAGAACTTGTCGCTGATGTAATAAAAGACGGTAATTTTATCAGATAACTGAAAGTGAAAGATGTTTATTAAAGAAAAGTTTAAGAATATACAAAAGTGATAAAACTAAAAAAGATATTTGAAAAGAAAAATTAGGGGAAAGAAATGATATTTGCTGATGTGATAATAGATATATCAGTCAAGAGCCTTGACAGACCGTTTCAATATATAGTTCCTGAGGAGATGGAGTTTGATGTTGATATAGGTTCGGTCGTAAAAATCCCGTTTGGCATGGGAAATCGAACTATGACAGGATATGTCGTCGGTCTTTCGGGCGAAGCGAAGTTTGATATATCAAAAACGAAAAGCATACTTGAAATAATGAAGCAGGGAGTGGTCGTGGAATCACACCTGCTTTCCCTTGCTTATTGGATAAAGGAAAATTACGGCTCGACGATGAATGATGCCATAAAGTCTGTTATGCCTGTCAAAAGGGAGATAAAAGAGCAGATAAAGAGAGTTATATATCCTGCTGTCGGCATGGAGAAGATGAGGGAAAAAAGAGACGAGTTTGAAAAAAAGCATAATAAGGCAAGAGTGAGACTTCTCGATGAATTTCTTAAGCTGGATAAGACGGCTTATAATGCAGGTCTTGATTATTCTTATGTCACAAAGAAACTCAGCCTTACGGCAAGTGTTATAGAGGGACTTAGAAAATTAAATATAATAACGGTCGATGCCATGCAGCAGTACAGAAATCCCGTTGAAAATATGGATGAAAGTCCCGAGGTGCGTCCTGTTTTGAACAGAGAGCAGAAACACACGGTAGATGCGATATTAAACGATTATATCAGGGATGTAAGAGGAACATACCTTATCCACGGGATAACGGGGAGCGGCAAGACAGAAGTGTATATGAACATCGTTGAAAAAGTAATCTGTCTCGGAAAGCAGGTTATAGTGCTCATTCCGGAAATCTCACTCACATTTCAGATGGTAAACCGTTTTTATAAAAGATTTGGAAACAGAATATCCGTCATGCATTCAAGACTTTCGGCGGGGGAGAGGTTTGACCAGTACACAAGGGCGAAAAACGGTGAGATAGATGTTATGATAGGACCGAGGTCGGCACTTTTTACACCGTTTCAAAATCTGGGACTTATCGTTATCGACGAGGAACACGATTCAAGTTATCAGAGTGAGATGCCGCCGAAGTATCATGCAAGAGAAGTTGCGATACAGAGGGCTAAAATGGTCGGTGCAAGCGTTGTTTTAGGCTCGGCAACTCCATCGGTCGACTCATATTATAAGGCGATGCAGGGAGAATACAGACTGTTTGAACTAAATGAGAGAGCCGGCAATGCAGTCTATCCGTCAGTGTATATAGAAGATTTGAGAGAGGAATTAAAAGCAAAAAATTATTCCATATTCAGCAGAAGACTTGATGAGCTTATGCGTGACAGACTGGAGAAAAAAGAACAGATAATGCTTTTCTTAAACAGGAGAGGATTTGCAGGGTTCGTTTCGTGCAGGCAGTGTGGCGAGGTGCTTGGCTGTCCGCATTGTTCGGTCGCATTAAAACCGCACTCAGTAAATGGGCGAGTTTCCTATCTGATGTGTCATTACTGCGGTTACAAAATGCATATGCCGGATAAGTGTCCGTCCTGCGGTTCGCCTTACATAAGCAGTTTCGGTATTGGGACGCAGCAGGTCGAACAGATGGTAAAAAAAAGATTTCCACAGGCAAATGTGCTTCGCATGGATGCCGATACGACAACAGGGAAAAATGCACATGAAAATATTTTAAAAGAGTATTCAAAAGGCGGTGCAGACATACTTATCGGAACACAGATGATAGTAAAAGGACATGATTTTGCAAATGTTACGCTTGTGGGAATACTTGCGGCAGACCTGTCGCTAAATTCCGGTGATTATCGTGCGGCAGAAAAAACTTTTCAGCTTACGACACAGGCGTGTGGCAGGGCAGGCAGGGCAGA
>JBNMLR010000247.1:0-4367 GCA_050874945.1 Butyribacter sp.
ATAAATATACTGAGCCAAATGAAGTTATAGAACATTTAAAGACGGCAATGAAAGCTGATTTCCCGTCACTTCCCGATGACATAAATTGTCAGGTGAAGTATGTTGACAGTTCTCTTGAAGAAAGTCTTAGTCCTGCTTTTTATCTGACACCTGCGATAGACAATTATAATAATAATGTGGTTTATCTTAACGGAAATAAAAATATGACCTTAGCAAAGCGTTTACGACGATTGCACATGAAAGTTATCCGGGGCATCTGTACCAGAATTGCTTTTTCTATTCTAAATCACCGGCTCCGTTTAGGAGTGTCGTCAATATAGGCGGTTATGTTGAGGGCTGGGGAACTTATGCAGAACTTTACAGCTATAAATATGCCGGATTAGAGGAAAAAACAGCGGAGATACTTCGGGAAAACACCATCGCAACGCTTTGTATTTACGCACAGGCGGATATAGGAATAAACTATAACGGATGGAATCTTACAAAGCTGGCAAAATATCTCACGGCATACGGATTTGACATAGAACAAAGTAAAACAGTGTATAACAGCATGGTTTCGGAGCCTGCAAATTATCTTAAATATACTATCGGCTACTTAGAGATAGAGCAGATGTATAAAAAGGCGGAGAAAAAACTTGGAAAGAAGTTCACGCCGAAAAAATTTCACGAATATATATTGTCGACAGGAGAAGCACCTTTTTCATTATTAAATGAAAGGCTTGACACTTGGATAAAGGAACAGAGCAGGGGTTAAAAAAAGCGTAGCAGTTTTTATAAAACTGCTACGCTTAAAAAATTATTTCTCCTCAATCAAATCTCTCTGGGTGAGGATTTTAGCTTCGCCGCTCTCACGCATTTCAATAAGCGGTGAACCTTTGTGATTTATATAATCCTCGGTGATGGTTACCCGTCCTATCATGTCGTCCTTAGGGATTTCATACATTATATCAAGCATAAAGTCTTCGATGATTGCACGAAGTGCTCTTGCACCGGTGTTTTTCTCTAAGGCTTTTTTTGCTATGCAATGAACGGCTTCATCGTCAAATTTAAGGTCAACTTCATCAAGTGCGAGAAGTTTTTTGTACTGCTTTAAGATTGCATTTTTCGGCTGTGTGAGTATCTGTGCGAGCATATCCTCAGTCATTGCCTGCAGTGCAAATACAATAGGGAGTCTGCCTAAAAATTCAGGAATCATACCAAATTCCCTGAGGTCCTCGGTAGTAACTTTTGAGAGAATATTTTCGTCATTGTCGTATTTATCTTTAAGTTCAGCTTCAAAACCGATGGATGACTGTTTTGTAAGTCTGTTTTTGATAACTTTTTCAAGTTCAGGGAAAGCACCGCCGCAGATAAATAAAATATTTCTTGTATTAACCGTTGTCATTGGAACCATTGCATTTTTGCTTGTGGCACCGACAGGAACTTCAACATCACTTCCCTCAAGAAGTTTTAACATTCCCTGCTGCACGGATTCTCCGCTTACATCTCTACTGTTCGTGCTTCTCTTTTTGGCAATCTTATCAATTTCATCTATAAAGATAATTCCATGTTCGGCCTTTTCAACATCATTGTCGGCTGCGGCGAGAAGTTTTGAGAGAACGCTCTCTACATCATCGCCTATATATCCGGCTTCGGTCAGCGAAGTTGCGTCCGTGATGGCAAGTGGAACCTGAAGTATTTTCGCAAGAGTTTTAACAAGATATGTCTTACCGCATCCTGTCGGACCAACCATAAGCATATTTGATTTTTCGATTTCGATTCCATCATCTTCCTCAATATCATCTGAGAGTACACGTTTATAGTGGTTATAAACAGCGACAGACATTACTTTTTTTGCAAATTCCTGACCGACTACATATTCATCAAGTTTTGATTTGATGATATGAGGAGCAGGAAGATGTTTTATGTCAAAGACACCTGTCTGTATATTTTCTTTTTTCTTTTCTTTTGCCGCTTTTTTCTTTTTAATCTTCTGATTTTTAGGGATGTTGTCACCGCCGGGCATATTTGGCATACCAAATCCGAACATATCCATATAAGGCATATTTGGGAATGTGCCGTTTAGGTTCATGTTGTTCATTGAATCAAAAGTTTTCTGCATACAGTCATTACAGATACATATATTGTTCGGAATATGTATCATTTTGCCTGCTTTGCTCTCAGGACGGCGGCATATATAACAGATTTCTTCGTAACCGTCGTTGTTATTATTGTTATCTGAAGCGTTTATATTATCATTATTGTTATTATCTGACATAAATTATCTCCTTTTCTTGACTACTAAGCTGTAGTGTGTTAAAATATGATTTGTGTGCTCCCATAGTTAAATGGATATAACAGCCCCCTCCTAAGGGGCAGTTGTAGGTTCGATTCCTACTGGGAGTGCTTTTTATTTATCTGGATGTGTTTATTCGGTGGCAAAATTGCTTACAATTCAGCAAACCGTAACATCATGATAGCTTATATATTTAAAATATGCAATGCAACTAAGTAAAAGATTAGCATTTTTTAATAATTAGATTACGAATTTTATAAAAAGAATTGAACGATAAATTAAGTGTTGTGGTTCACACCATCGGTGCGGCGGACAACGATTGAATATTAGATAAGAGGTATGTGATTTACACAGGAAGTGGGGAGATTATGAACAGAAAAAGAATATTATCGTCGTTTTTGGCTGTAATTATCATGTTTTCCGCAATGTTGCCGGGAGTCAGTGCACAGGCAAAAGGTGATTCATGGCCGAAAGGACCTTCAAAGGATAGTCTTGTAAGTGGTTCGGCAATAGTTATGGAAGTTTCCACAGGTACGGTATTATATGGAAAGAACATTCATAAAAAACGCTATCCGGCAAGTATCACAAAGATTCTTACGGCACTTTTAGCTGCTGAGAACAGTTCTCCGAGTGATGTTGTGACATTTTCAAAGACGGCGGCATATGGTATAAGTCCGGGTGATTCGACTGTAAGTTCTGAGCCGGGCGAGAAAATGACGATGGAACAGTGCCTTTATGCCATAATGCTTGAGTCTGCAAATGAGGTTTGTCTTGCGGCAGGAGAGCACGTTTCAGGAAGTGTAAAAAACTTTGTTAAGCTGATGAACAGGCGTGTTAAGCAGCTTGGTCTTAAAGATACGCATTTCAACAATCCGAATGGTCTGCCTGACCCTAATCATTATACTACGGCATATGATATGGCGATGATAGGAAGAGCAGCATTACAAAATTCTGTATTTAGAAAAGTTTGCAATACACCAAGATACACTTGTGCAAAGACAAATAAGCATAAGATGAAGAGAATATGGCTCAATCATCATGAGGCTATCAATCCGGATGAGTATCCTCAGTACGGATACAAATATTGTATAGGTGGAAAGACAGGATTTACGCACGCTGCAGGAAATACGCTTGTTACATTTGCGGAAAAAGACGGTATGCAGCTTGTCTGCGTTGTCATGAAGTCGACAAGCCAGAAAGCAGGAGAGCCTAATCAGTACACGGATACTATCAAGCTTTTAAATTATTGTTTCGGAAAGTACAAAAAGCATAATGTCGGTGGTTCTGATTCAAAGATAAGTGAGGATCTGTTTGACAATTACGGAAGTTTCTTTAACAGTTTAAATTCTCCGGTGAGATTTGAGGGTGAGTCAAGTGTTGTACTTCCAAAGAATGTTAAACTTTCAAAGGCTAAGCAGAAAATAATTTACAATAAAAATGTTAAAATTAAGACTGGAAAGAATATTATAGGAAAAGTAACATACACTTATGCGGGAAAAACGGTTGGTTCAAGCAATATTATTTATGACAGTACAAAGAAAACACATCTCGATGAAGCATCAAGAAAAGTTGTAAATAAAGAAATAAAAGCAATCGAAAAGACAAATTCAAATCCATCATTGTTTCATAAGATATTTACCGGAATAAGAGATGGAATTTCAGGCGGAATTTATGGAGTGATTGATTTTATCATGAACAACATTGTTCTTTCGATAGTCATACTTTTGGCGATAATAGTTATTGTGATGTTTATAATTTTTGCCATTACAGGCAAGTCTATCGTAATGTCAAGGAGCAGAAAAAGGCATGGTGGCTACCAGAGTAAAATGGGAAGAAGAAATCATGCTAAAAGAGTAAGGCAGGACAGAAAAGATTCTTCTAATAATAATGTGAGAAGAAACCACAGTAAGCATTATGCAAAGAAAACATCTGCTTCAAAAAGTGATAAGTCATCCGCAAGAAAAAATACAAATTATTCAAAACGCCGCAAGAAAACACGCGAGAGTTTTGGAAAGAATTTCATTGACTTTTAAATATCGGATCGGAGTGGATTGTCACTCCGGTCTTTTTTTCATATTTATAATGGTATAGG
>JBNMLR010000248.1:0-4352 GCA_050874945.1 Butyribacter sp.
AAATATAAACTTAAACAGAGGTGAAAAGCATATGGAACAGGAAAAGATGCGTCATGAGATAGTGACAAGCAATCCCGATGTTGATGTGAGATTTTATTTGTCTAAAGATGAGGGCAGTTATGTTTCACCTCACTGGCATAACAGTCTTGAGATTGTCTATGTTATAAAGGGAAAAGTCGTGCTTAATCTTCCAAGAGGTGTCAAGGTGACGGCGCGTGACGGTGAGTTTTTTATGGCAAATCCGAGGGAAATCCATTCAGTTCTTTCTGAAAAAAATGAGGCTCTTGTGCTTCAGATACCACAGCGTTTTTATGATAAATATGTTCCGTCAATGCATCTGCGAAGATTTTTTGTTGATATGCATCCGGGGGACGAGGTTGAAAAAACAAAACTTGAACGGTTGAAAAAGATTTTTACGGATATGTATGTTGTCTATGATGTTAGACCGGAGGGGTATCTGCTTCGGTTTAACAGTCTTCTTTATGAACTTTTATTCACGCTGATTCATTCCTATTCGGAGAAGCTATTGCAAAGGGATTTTGAGAGGGATGACAAATATTTTAACAGATTAAAAGACATAATGGATTTTATAGACGAAAATCATGCAGATGCTATATCAACAGCCGTTATTGCAGAGAAATTTGGTTACAATCCTGATTATATGGCAAGATTTTTTAAGAAATATATGAACTGTACTGTTACTGATTATATATATCTTGTGCGTATAGGATATGTGCACCGTGCTCTTGTTAATACAAATGATTCGGTGGCGGATATTTTTGAGAGACACGGTTGCACAAATCATCATCTTTCAATGAAATATTTTCGCAATCAGTACGGCTGCACACCGAGAGAACACAGAAAAATAGAGCAGAATAAGCATAAGGCATAGATAAGGGCATCATTTTAATGGTGTCTTTTATTATGTTTAGGTTAAAAGATATTTAGCTCAGCCTGATGTCATTGTTCGTTGCATTGTTAGTTGTTTTTGAATTGTGCATTATATACTAAAAGTCGGAATAATACCTTTTTTGCGTCTGAATAGATGGATTTCATTTTTGACTTAAGCGTTTATACTATAGTTACATTAAAGGTAAATGCAAAACATTATAACGATTGTTTTACATATGCCTCTGTAAGCCGGTGATTAAATAATGAACTCGTCAGTATTCATTAATAATGTGCAAAATGCGAAAGGAGGGCTCGTTATGAGTCAGAAAAAAAGTGAAATCCGTTTTTGGGAACGATTTTCTTATGGTTGCGGAGATTTAGGATGTAATATCATTTACTCGGCAATGTCATCATTTCTTTTATTTTATTACACAGATTATGTTCATGTAAGTGCAGGTGTTATTGGTACCATAATGCTTTTATCAAGAGTGTTTGATGGTATTACGGATCTGATAATGGGTATTATCGTTGACAGGACAAAATCAAGATTTGGAAAGTGCAGACCGTGGATACTTCGTATGGCAATCCCATTTGCACTGGCAGGAATACTACTGTTTACCGTGCCGTCAGGTCTTGGCAATACAGCTAAACTTGCATATATTTTTATAACTTACAACTTAGTTTCTTCTGTTATTTATACGGCTATAAATGTACCGTATGCAACGCTTAATTCACTGATCACACAGGACCAGTATGAGCGTTCAGTGCTCAGCATTTTCCGTATGATATTGGCAACAACAGGAACATTGATTATTACAAATCTTACACTTCCTTTGGTTGAATTTTTCGGAAATAATCTTTCAGCATGGACAAAGACATTTGCCGTATTTGGAATTTTGGCAGTAATCGTGTTTATGATTACATTTACGGGAACAAAAGAGCGTGTAGTTCCTGCAAAAGATACAAAGCAGGAAAAAGTTCCGTTTTTAAAGGGAATTAGTTTGTTATTCCAGAATAAATACTGGATAATGATAACAATAACACTTGTATTTATCTTTATCAATTATTCATTAAATGGCGGGGCAGCAGTATATTATGCAAAAAATATACTCCACAACAGTGACATGGTCGGAACAATGAACCTTGTTGCAAATCTTGTTCAGATAGGTGTAATGTTATTCACTGCATTTATCATTAAGAAGATTGGTAAGAGAAATATGCTTATCATCGGAGCTGTTATCTACGGACTCGGTTTTGCAATGTTTGGCTTTGTCGGAACAAATATGACAGGAATAATAATTGCGTGTGTACTTAAAGGTGTAGGAAACGCCGGAATTTCATCATGTATGTTTGCAATCGTATCTGACACTATCGAGTATGGCGAGTGGAAAACAGGCTACCGTACAGAGGGACTTATAAATTCTGCTTCAAGTTTTGGTTTCAAGGTAGGAAACGGACTTGGATCTGCAATTCTTGGCTGGGTTATCGGTGCAGCAGGAGCAGGTACAGGTTCAGAAATCACATTTATCTGGATTCCTGCAATCCTCTGTATAGGACAGGTTGTCGTAATGTGGTTCTACAAACTTGATAAAGAGTATGACGGAATCGTTGAAGCACTTGAAAAGGAAGGAGCTGCTAAATAATGCTTAAAAATCCAATATTAAAAGGTTTTAACCCTGACCCATGTATCTGCCGCAAAGGCGATGATTATTATATTGCAGTATCAACATTTGAGTGGTTTCCGGGAATACCGGTTTATCACTCAAAGGATATGAAAAATTGGGAACTTTACACTCATGTCCTCACGGATGATACAAATCCGGATCTTAAAAAACTTCCTTCAGCAAAGGGAATATGGGCGCCATGTCTTACATATTGTGAGCAGGAAGATATGTTCTATGTTGTGTATGGTGTCATGAATTCAATGAATGCAAGATATTTTGATGTAGATAATTTTGTTATCACGGCAAAGGATATAAGAGGACCGTGGAGTGAGCCGGTATATTTACATTCATCAGGATTTGACGCATCAATACTCCACGATGATGACGGAAGAAAATATATTGTCTCACTTGACTGGGAGACAAGAGAGGGATATGAAAAGCCGGGCGTTATCGCAATCTCTGAGTATGACCCTGAAAAGAAAGAGATAATCGGTTATCCAAAACGCATCTGGCGTGGAGGTACGGACAGAGGATGTATCGAAGCACCTCATCTTACAAAGAGAAACGGATATTATTATATTATGTGTGCGGAGGGCGGCACGGGATATAACCACTGTGTAACAATGGGACGCTCAAAAAATGTGTGGGGACCATATGAAGGCGATCCTATGAATCCAATAGTTACATCAAATCCGCTCGTATCAAATGAGAGACATGATCCGGACCATTTGAAACCGAAATACTTTAATCCGGATGTAGTATTACAGAAAGCCGGACATGGAAGTTATGTTGAGACACAGCTTGGCGAGGTATATCTTGTGCATCTTTGTTCAAGACCATTCAGACCGGAGCTTCGCTGCACACTCGGCCGTGAGACGGCAATCCAGAAAATGAAATGGACAGAGGACGGATGGCTTCGCATGGCAGACGGAAGCAATATTGCAAAAGAGTATTGTGAGGAGAGTAAGCTGCCGGAATATCCTGTAAAACAGATACCGGATTTTGATGACTTTGACGATGATACACTCGGCAATTTCTATTATGCACCGAGAATAATGCCGCAGAGCTTCGCCGATGTAACAGCAAGAAAAGGTTATGTCCGTCTGCGTGGACAGGAATCGAGAGCATCTTTAAATAAAGTAAGCATACTTGCAAGAAAACTTACAAGCGTGTATGCCACTGTTACAACAAAGATGGAATTTGTACCGGAAGTGCACCAGCACTCAGCAGGACTTATAATTTATTATGACAATATGAATTATATAAATCTCCGCAAGTATTACAGTGAGACACTCGGACAGAGTGCAATCTCGATAATCGCACTTGAAAACGGAGAGAAAACGGAGTTTGTCAACACAAGGCTCGCAGTAGATGATGTACCTATCTACTTCAGGCTTGAAATAAGAGGAAAACATTCGCAGTTTTTCTGGAGCTATAACGGAAAAGATTACAATAAGATAGGAATACCGTTTGATACAACAAAATTCTCAGATGAGTATTGCAAGTACGGTGAATTTACCGGAACAATGGTCGGTATCACCTGTGCTGACAGAGTGAAGCATAAACATTATGCGGACTTTGATTTCTTTGAGTATAAGGCGGATGAAGATAAAGCGGTGGAATAATTTTTAGAAATTAAAATATAAAAAAGGACACAAGGCTGTAGATACACATAAAAATGTATATGCAGTCTTGTTGTGCGTTGAGGGGAAGATAAAAAAGCCTGAAAAATCATAAAATATTAAATTAATTTTAAATTTCTTTGCAACAAATAAGAAAAACATCTGTCTTTATAAG
>JBNMLR010000249.1:0-4334 GCA_050874945.1 Butyribacter sp.
CCCCACAGCTGTTCAAACAGTTATTAATGTGCTCTGGATATGACAGATATTTCCAGATTGCAAAATGTTTCCGTGACGAGGATCTTCGTGCAGACCGTCAGCCGGAGTTTACACAGATGGATATGGAGCTTTCTTTTGTAGATGTTGATGACGTTATCGATGTCAATGAAAGATTCCTTGCAATGCTGTTCAAAGAAGTACTTGGAGTAGAGGTACCTCTTCCGATTCCGAGAATGACATGGCAGGAGGCTATGGATCGTTATGGTTCCGATAAGCCGGACACAAGATTCGGTATGGAACTTGTTAATGTGACAGAGGTTGTCAAAGATAGTGAGTTCGTTGTATTTAAAGGTGCGATTGAAAATGGTGGAACTGTCCGTGGTATCAATGCAAAAGGACAGGGCGGGATGCCTCGTAAAAAGATTGACGCACTTGTTAAGTTTGCAAAGGACTTCGGTGCAAAAGGTCTTGCATACCTTGCAGTAAATGAGGATGGAACATACAAGTCATCATTTGCAAAATTCATGACTGATGATGAGCTTAAGGCTCTTGTTGATGCAATGGAGGGTGAACCTGGTGACCTTCTCTTGTTCGCAGCCGACAAGAATAAGATAGTATGGGATGTACTCGGAAACTTAAGACTTGAGATTGCGAAAAATCTTGACCTGCTTGACAAGAATGTTTATAAATTTCTTTGGGTTACAGAGTTCCCTGAGTTTGAGTATTCAGAAGAACAGGGAAGATACCTTGCAATGCACCATCCGTTCACGATGCCGTTCGAGGACGATATTCAGTACCTTGAGTCAAATCCTGAAAAAGTTCGTGCGAGAGCATATGACATAGTTCTTAACGGAACAGAGATTGGCGGAGGTTCTATCCGTATCCATCAGGATGATGTTCAGGAGAAGATGCTCCGTGCACTTGGATTTACTGATGAGAAAGCACATGAGCAGTTTGGTTTCCTTCTCGATGCGTTTAAGTACGGAGTACCGCCACACGCAGGACTTGCCTATGGTCTTGACAGACTTGTCATGATAATGGCACACGAGGACAGCATCAGAGATGTTATCGCATTCCCTAAGATTAAGGATGCGTCATGTCTTATGACAGATGCTCCTAATGTTGTCGATGACAAGCAGCTTGAGGAACTCAGTCTTGAAATTGCAAAATCGGAGCAGGAGCAGTAAGACTATTATATGAGTATGAGTCCGGAGGGTGTTTTGAAAAAAGAGACATATGAAAAGATAATAGGACTGCTTGGCAGAAAAAAAGCAGTCCCGATAGTTATAGATATATTTGGAAAGATACTTACGGTTCTTACTGCACTTTTATATTTTGTCGAGACAGGCTGGCTTGTTGTGAGCAGGGAATATAAACTCGTCGCAGGACTTATCATAGTTCCGGCATTGTTCTTTGTTTTGCTGAGCAAGTTCAGGGAAAAGATAAATGCTAAAAGACCATATGAACTGTACGGCTTTAAACCTCTTATAAAGAAAGATACAAAAGGTCTTTCTTTTCCGAGCCGCCATGTGTTTTCGATATTTGTCATAGGTGGTTCAATATGGGTTATAAATAAGATATTAGGAACAATGATTCTTATAATGGGACTGTTTCTTGCAATTATCAGAGTTATCACGGGAGTTCATTTTCCTAAAGATGTTATTGCCGGTGCAGTCATTGGTTTTGTGTGCAGTATGGCTATGTTTGCATTTTTACTTTTGTAATGTGATGCGGCAGTAAAAAGTGTAATGACATCAATCGATATATGACAGATGTTTATGGCAAACGTTTTTTGAACGTGGCATCATTTTGGCAAATTAAGAAAACAGAAAAACTGATTTAAAAATGGTATATTAAGAAATATGTTATGACACAAGGTACTCTCGAAATATTCTAAATGAAGAATTTTGGGAGTACATCACATAGAAATGGAGGATAAAATGGCAGAGATGTATAACCACCATACGGTGGAGAAAAAATGGCAGAAGATATGGGACGACGAAAAGGCTTTTAAGACAGAAAATGATTACACAAAGCCAAAGTTTTACGCACTTGTAGAATTTCCTTATCCGTCAGGACAGGGACTTCATGTAGGACATCCCCGTCCATATACGGCTCTTGATATAGTAGCAAGAAAACGCAGAATGCAGGGATACAATGTATTATATCCTATGGGATGGGATGCGTTTGGTCTTCCTACTGAGAACTATGCTATCAAGAATAAAGTTCATCCAAAAGAGGTAACTAAGAAGAATGTTGCAAGATTTAAGGAGCAGCTTCATTCACTCGGTTATTCATTTGACTGGGACAGAGAGATAAACACGACTGACCCTGATTATTACAAATGGACACAGTGGATTTTCCTCAAACTCTTTAATGCAGGACTTGCATATAAGAAAGAAATGCCTATTAACTGGTGCACATCATGTAAGGTAGGACTTGCAAATGAGGAAGTTGTAAACGGTGTATGTGAGAGATGTGGTTCTCCTGTAGTCCGCAAGGTTAAGAGTGAGTGGATGCTTAAGATTACAAATTATGCTGACAAACTCTTAGAGGGACTTAACGATGTAGATTACATTGAGAGAGTAAAGACTTCACAGAGAAACTGGATAGGTCGTTCAGAGGGTGCAGAAGTTGATTTCAGAATTAAAGATAAAGAGGATAAACTTCGTGTTTATACTACAAGACCTGATACACTCTTTGGTGCAACTTACATGGTAGTTTCGCCTGAGCATCCTATCATTGACAAATACAAGGATGAGATTAAAAACTGGGATGCCATTGTGGAATACAGAGAGATGGCATCAAGAAAGTCTGACTTTGAGCGTACAGAGCTTGCAAAAGACAAGACAGGTGTTGTTCTTGACGGACTTACAGCAATAAATCCTATAAATGATACGGAAATTCCTATCTGGATTTCAGATTATGTACTTATGACATACGGAACAGGTGCTATCATGGCGGTTCCTGCACATGATGACCGTGACTGGGAATTTGCAAAGAAATTCTCACTTCCTATGATACAGGTTGTTGAGGGAAGTGAAGGACCTGTTGATATAGATGCGGCTGCATTTACTGATGTGGCAACAGGAAAAATGATAAACTCAGGTTTCCTTACAGGACTTACAGTAGAAGAAGCTAAGGAGAAAGTAAAAGATTTCCTTACAGAGAAAAAGATTGGTAACCGCAAAGTAAATTATAAACTCCGTGACTGGGTGTTCTCAAGACAGAGATACTGGGGTGAGCCTATTCCAATCGTACATTGTGACAAATGTGGATATGTTCCTCTCGACGAGAGTGAACTTCCTCTATTACTTCCTGAGGTAGACAGCTATATGCCTACTGACAATGGAGAGTCACCGCTTGCGGCAATGACAGACTGGGTGAACACAACCTGCCCTTGCTGTGGAGGTCCTGCAAAGAGAGAGACAGATACAATGCCACAGTGGGCTGGTTCATCATGGTATTTCTTAAGATATACTGACCCGACAAACACAGAGGCACTTGCTAGTCCTGAGGCACTTAAATACTGGCTTCCTGTTGACTGGTACAACGGTGGTATGGAGCATACTACACTCCATCTTCTCTACTCCCGTTTCTGGCATAAATTCCTCTATGATGAGGGTGTTGTGCCTACTCCTGAACCATACCAGAAGAGAACATCACACGGTATGATTCTCGGTGAAAACGGCGAGAAGATGAGTAAATCACGCGGAAATGTCATCAATCCTGACGATATTGTAAGGGAATACGGAGCAGATACTCTTCGTACTTATGAGATGTTCATCGGAGCATTTGACCTCAGTGCATCATGGTCTGATGACGGTGTAAAGGGTTGCCGCCGTTTCCTTGACAGAGTATGGAAACTTCAGACGATACTCGACAAAGACAATGACGGTTACTCAAAAGACCTTGAGACAAAGATGCACCAGACGATAAAGAAAGTAAGCAGTGACTTTGAAAATCTCAAGTACAATACTGCTATAGCCGCAATGATGGCACTTATAAATGATTTTTATAAGAAGAACAGTATCACACTTGGCGAGTACAAGACACTTATCACGCTTCTCAACCCTGTAGCACCTCATATCACAGAGGAAATCTGGGAGATAATCGGCGGCGAGGGCAGACTCTATGAGCAGTCATGGCCTGAGTATGAAGAAGCAAAGACAGTTGAGTCAACTGTAGAGATAGCCATTCAGATAAACGGAAAGACAAAAGTAACACTTTCAATCGGAAAAGACGATGCCAAAGATGATGTACTTGCAAGAGCAAAAGAAGCACTTGGCGACAGACTTGACGGAAAGAACATCATCAAAGAAATTTATGTACCG
>JBNMLR010000250.1:0-4323 GCA_050874945.1 Butyribacter sp.
AATTATCTAAAATAAGAGCGTCTTTATTTCTTCAACTATCCGTCCGATTTTTTTATTTGAACAGTCGATAGTTATATCAGCGTATTTTTCATATAAAACTATCCGCTCCTCATATAACGATTTTAAAGTCTGCCCCTCTTTTATTGAGACACCGCGTTTTGTTAAGTCTCCTAAACGGTCTTTTATTTCTTCATAAGGAAGTTTTAAATAGATAACAGTACCGATTGAACTTAAATGTTTCATGGCTTCTTTTCCATAAACAGCACTTCCGCCTGTTGCAATAATACTTTTATGGGCAGTTATTTTAGAATTGATTTCATTTTCTATTGAGTTGAAACCATCCAGACCATACTTGTCGATAAGTTCATGCAACAGCATATTTTTCTCATTTTGAATAATGATATCTGAGTCTATAAAAGTATATCCGATAACTTTTGCAAGTACAATACCTATGGTACTTTTTCCGGCACCCGGCATACCTATCAGGATAAGATTATCTTTATTAAATGGTTTAGTAGTCATTAACATTAGTTCCCCCTTGTGTGGTAATCATAATACGCAATTTCTACATAATAATATCAGCGTAATGCGTACAATGTATATGTATTTTAATACGAAAGGCAGGATATGTCAAAAAGACGAATTTGTGATATAATAACTCCAAAATCCAGATGCTTTGCATCTGTCGCACTTCGTGCTATAAGATTTTGTCGTTCACAAATTCGGTATAAGAGAACAAGCTCTCTTATCTTGCAAATTTGTGATATAATAACTCTAAAATAAAGATATTCAGATGGGAGGAAAACAATGGAACATATTTTAGAGAATGATGTAATCAGATTAAAAACCGTTTCAGCGGGGGCAGAGATGAAATCTCTGATAAGAAAAAGTGACGGTCAGGAATTTTTATGGGAGGCTGATCCGAAGTTTTGGGGAAGAACAGCTCCGGTATTGTTCCCGCTTGTTGGAAAAGTAAAAGATGATCATTATATTGAAAATGGAAAGGAATATGAAATGCACCAGCATGGCTTTGCGAGGGACATGGAATTTGAAGTAGTATCTGAGACAGGCAAGAGCATAGTCTATGTGCTGAGGGCAGATGATGAGACGAAGAAAGTGTATCCATATGAATTTGAACTTTTTATAACGTACACTATTGTGGATAATAAAGTAAAGGTTGAGTGGAAAGTCATTAATCCGTCAGATGAAACGATATATTTCTCAATAGGCGGTCATCCTGCATTTGCGTGTCCGTTAAATAAGCAGGAAAAACAGTCAGATTATTCATTTGAGATAGAAAGTAAAGAGAATAATATTGTTTGTAATAAGTTTAGTGATGGGTATGTTACAGGTGATAAGTATCAGGTAGAACTTAAAGAAAACAAACTTCCGGTTTCTGATAATTTATTTGATAATGATGCTCTTGTGGTTGAAGATACCCAGGCAGAAAAGGTATCGCTGATTGATGCGCAGGGCAATAAATATCTTACGGTATCATTTGCGGCTCTGGTATTTGGTTTATGGTCACCTCCAAAGAAAAATGCACCTTTTGTATGTATAGAGCCGTGGTATGGAAGATGTGACAGCATAAATTACAAAGGTGAATGGAAAAACCGTGAATGGGGAAACAAACTTGAAGCAGGAAAAGAATTTAAGGGCGGATTTGGGATAGATATATACTGTTAAACTCCATTATTGTCCTTTATTATGCCGATTGTGATAGTTTACAAATGTTTGGTAATAATGTAAAATATAACATATATGGTTATTAAAGTTTGCATATTTGGATATGTATGCATTTTGAGATAATACGAAGAAAAGCTGAGGAGGTCGGCAATAATGGATACAAATATATTATTAGAGAGCGGTACTAACGAACTTGAGATACTTGAATTTACAGTTGGTGGCAATTATTATGGCATAAATGTTGCCAAAGTAAAGGAGATTATGACATATCAGCCACTTACTCCGGTACCTAAGGCACATCCAAATGTGGAGGGAGCATTTAGTACCAGAGGAGAGACTATATCTATCATTAATCTTGCGAGATGTCTTGGAATGAAAGAAGAACCTGACAAGTCAAAAGATATGTTTCTTGTTACAAATTTCAATGGTCTGTTATCAGGATTTCATGTAAATGGAGTTGTAGGAATACATAGAGTAAACTGGTCGCAGATCATAAAACCTGACAGCATGATAAACAATGCCCAGACAGGCGTGACTACAGGTATTATAAATATTGATGATAAACTTGTAATTCTCATTGATTTTGAGAAGATCGTTGCTGACATTACACCTGATGTAGGTATCAATCTGAAAGATATTGACGGACTTGGTGACAGAAGAAAAAACAGTCAGCCTATTATATATGCAGAGGATTCACAGCTTCTCAGTACGCTTATCTATGACGGATTGACGAAAGCCGGTTACACGCGTATTCTTCCGACAAATAATGGTTTAGAGCTTTGGGAAATTCTTCAGAAATATAAAGAAGAAGGAACTGTCAAGGAAAATGTTGCTTGTGTTGTCACTGATATTGAGATGCCTCAGATGGACGGACACAGATTACTTAAACTTATCAAGAATGACCCTGATTTAAAGGATATTCCGGTTATCATTTTCTCATCTCTGATAAATGAAGAAATGAGGAAAAAAGGCGAGACGCTTGGTGCTGATGCACAGTTGTCTAAGAATGATATAGGTGAATTTGTTAAGAAGCTTGATGAGATTTTAGAGAAAAAAGCAGAAGAAGAAAACGAGAATAAATAAAAGTAAAAAGACAAAAGTAAAAAGACAAAAGTAAAAAGACAAAAGTAAAAAGACAAAAGTAAAAAGACTATTGCATATCAGTTTTTACGGTATGCAATAGTCTTTTGTTACTTTAACAGAGTATCACAGCGTATCAGCCCCCAGCCCTGTTTGGTGTGAGGAAGCTTGAGATTAATACCGTTTCGTTTAAGATGAAGTTTTACATCTTTGTTAGTCATATAAGGAAATTTTTCTAATAATAGTGCAATACATCCGCTTACTATAGGTGTTGACATTGAGGTCCCGCTTCTTGGGATGTATAGGGAGGGTCTCGGCTGATTATTGCAGCTTATGATATTTAGACCGGGAGCGACTATATCCGGCTTTTTTATGCAGCTTGATGTAGGACCGCGTCCTGAAAAGTCATGCGAAAATCTGCCAAAAACAGTGTCGGAGGTACCGACGGTGATTATTTTTCTGCTGTTTCCGGGAGCACCTATTGTATAATCGGCAGGACCGTTGTTTCCGGCAGCAGTTACGACGATAAGTCCCGCTTCCCAAAGTGAGTTTATCGACCTGACAAGAGGTGAATTTTCATCAAATTTTTTCAAGGAAACGCTTCCGACGGAAATGTTTACAATCCGTATATTATATCTGTCTTTATTTTTTAGGAGCCAGTCAATCCCTGACATAACATTTTTAATATTTCCCTCACCATTTTTGTCAAGTATTTTTATTATATGAAGTTTACAGTTTGGTGCAATACCTTCATATAGTTTATTTGACATCATACCATTTCCTGCAATTATACCTGCGACATGGGTACCATGCCCATTATCGTCATAAAGTCTGTTGTTATGATTTATGGTATCAAAAAATGAAGTAAATGGTCCGCCATTATAGACTATATCGGGGTGTGGACTGATACCGGTATCCATAACTGCAATACCTATGTTTTTGCCGGTGAGTCCTTGTTTTCTTGCATAATCGAGTTTTATAACAGAAGCAGCGCGGTTCATCAGGTAATACTCGCAATCTAACTGGTTATATTATAAATATGCACATTGTGTTGTCACTGTTACTTATAATATGCCTGATAGTTCTGTAAGGGTAAAAGTGATTTTGATATTTTCGGTGGAGCAGGTATTTTCCATTGCTATATGCATAATAGTTTTGCAAGGGTAACAGGTTTGTAAAAATGCTTTTGGTTGAACTGTTGTGCTTGTGCAAAATAAATACTTGAAATAAGTTGAAAAATAGGATAAAATAGTAAAAGAGTTTTGTCGCATTTTATGGGGCAGACAATGGGACGCAAAAGTCACACATTAAGGAGGATTTTGATAATGGTATCAGCAGGAGATTTTAGAAATGGATTAACAGTGGAGATTGTTGGAACTGTTTATCAGATCATAGAGTTTCAGCATGTAAAACCTGGTAAGGGAGCTGCTTTTGTTCGTACTAAGTTAAAGAATGTAGTAGATGGTGGTGTGGTTGAGAAGACATTCCGTCCACAGGAAAAATATCCACAGGCTCATATAGATAAAAAAGAGATGCAGTATTTATACAATGATGGTG
>JBNMLR010000251.1:0-4317 GCA_050874945.1 Butyribacter sp.
CCGTCAGCATGATTATTGTAAATATCATAAGAAAATTTTCTTTCAATTTCGGAACAGCCATCTTATAGCTTATAAGCATATCAGACGGCAATACGGCAGATATAAAACGGTTTATAATTCCTTTTCCCGAATATGCTTTATTTGACGAGCCATCGTTTTTCATGGACTGGTATGGAAGTTTATTTATGAATGACTTTGAAAATAATGTAAGAAATATTTCTACTACGGCAAATACTGCTGCCGTTATGCCAAAAGCCAGCGAAATATCAACATTCCTCGCCTCAGCGACAAGGTCAAATTCATTAGCGATAACACCAAACAGAATTTTTCCTGCTAACACTGAAAAAACAAATCCGAGTAAACATCCCACACCTGTAATATAGACACCCAGCAGTGAAAATATCATTTTTACCTGTCCTATACTTGCCCCCATCGTCCGCATAACAGCCATATCCCTGCTGTATTTCTGCATAAATCTCCTGAATACGGCGGCTATAAACAACAGACTTATTATAACGACTATAACCGCAAGAATGTTCATAAAACTCGAATACACCTTTACATAGGACTGGTATTCCTTAGAGTCCTCTATCATAGTTATGTCAAGTTTTTTATCTGCACTCTTTACAGCATTTTTAATCTCGTTCATCTTTTTGCTGTGTTTTGTCTTTATCAGCATATATGATGAACTTATATCCTCATTCTTTATCCCGCTAAATGCTTTCTTTGTAATTACCGCAAAATAAATATTCTGAAAAGAAAAATTATCATCATAGATTATCTCCGACACGGTAAATTTTTTTGTTCCACAGTAAACCGCATCACCGACTTTAAGATTTCGAGAGTCGGCAAATTTCTGATTTATCACTATAAGATTGTCTTTTAAACGGCTGTAAAACTTATATCGTGCCCTGTTTAATCTCCCATTATCAGTACCTATAGTATAGATACTCAAGGAATTTTTTTCTTTAAGAGCCGTTTTCATATCAATATAATCCCATATCCCCGTATTAAGTTCACTTATACCGTCAATATCCGACACATTTTTTAATACCTTATCATCAATCCTTGAATAATCTTCATAGGCGGCTATTATATCGCAGTCACCAAATGTCTCCCGCATATTTTGAAGATATGACTTTTTTGAATTTCTTGTAAGCTGGAACATCAAAATGAGCATTGCGCTTACAAAAAACACACATACAATACATGAAACAGTTAAAAATCTGCTGTTTTTCAAAAAATTAAGGCTTATCCTGTTTAATTTTTTTATATCTTCTCTCTCCATTTTTCAATCCCCCTTATGCCACAAGTCCTCTGAATATAGCGAGTATATTGGAAAAATTGTCACTGCCTTCCTCATTTTTGTATTCATTCTTTATCTCGCCGTCATGCAGAAATATAACCCGGTCAGCGTATGTGGCAATGATCGGATCATGTGTTACAACGATAAAACTCTGTTTTTCTTCCTTTTTTAATTGCATAAACAGCTCCATTATCTCAAGTGAAGTATTATAGTCGAGATTTCCTGTCGGTTCATCCGCGAGAACTATATCCGGATGTGTCACCACCGCCCTTGCTATCGCAATCCTCTGCTGCTGCCCTCCCGAAAGCTGCGTAACACCGCTGTCAAGTTTATCCTCAAGTCCTACTCGCCTGACTATGCTTTCAACTGTATCTTTCACTTTCCTGTCACGACTCCCTTTAAGCACCAGCGGCAGTGAAACATTTTCCCTCACTGACAGGTCATTTAGCAGACTGAAATCCTGAAATATAAAACCGATATGTCTGTTCCTTATCTCCGTGGCATGAGGTTCTTTTGAATACTGTTCTTCAAGTCTGCCGTTCAGATATATCTCGCCCTCATCCGGCACGAGAAGTGCCCCTAAGATATTTAAAAGTGTACTCTTACCTGAGCCGCTACCTCCCATGACCGCAAGTATCTCACCCTTTTTTAGACAAAATGAAACTCCCTTTAAAGCCTGAACTTCTGAATTTCCCGTAACGAATGTTTTCTTTATATTTTTTGTCTCCAAGATAATTCCACTGTTTTCCATTATTTTTCTCCCATGCTTTTATGCAAAATCACTGTATTTTCCCAATCCTTTTTGTTTATCAAGTCATTTTAAAACTCCACCTCGCTTTCAGTTCGGTCAATCTTCGATTTTAATACTGTATCTGTTTTCATCCGCTATCCTGAAAGCAGGATAATTGCCAAATGCCATCATTTCTTCCTCTTTCTGATTACAATAAGATAAATAACAGTCACATTCCTTTCGGCTGCACTTCTTTTCCATATTGCAAATTGTCTTTATATCATTTTTATAAAGATTTCCCATAGCCTGTTTGCAGATGTTGCAGCCGTGAACAGTCCCGTCTGACTCAACAAAAAGACTATCCTTACATTTCATACGGTCTGCCCTGTGATGTTTCATTTCCATAAAAAAATATCTGTCTATCTTTTCAAATTCACTTATCTGTTCCCTCGTATATAAACATTTTTTTGTGCCCTTATATTTTTTATCTGCATCATTTCTTATATCCATTCTGTTAAGCCACATATAGACAGCTTTCGGAAGTCTTTTTCTCAGCTCTTTTAAAATTTCAATCTTTTCAGGCACAGCCACCGCTCCGACACAATATTTAATCCCGGAATCTGATAAGCTGTCACATTTTTTTGTAAAGCGTTCTATATCTGTCATATCAGGATGAAATGTTCCCCAAATCCTCAATTTTGATAAATCACCGCCATTTTCCTTATATGACAACAGCATATTTTCAACCGAAAAACTCATATTGCTCTGAATACCCACAGCGTCAATATAAGCGTTTTTACTCAACATAGCAAGTGCCTTATAATAATAGTCATACTGCATAGCCTCACCGTATGGCACAATCTGTACGGCATTATGCGGCATATCTTTGCAAAGATTGTCATTCATATAACCGACAAAACGATATAAATTTTCTTTGTCTTTCTCTAATGAAATGACACTATCCCTCTTTTTTGAAAAAGGGCAGTACGCACAGGTATAGTTGCACCCATGAATACTCCCCCTGTAGTACCATTGCATATATTTTTCCATAATCTTATCCATTTTTCCCTTTTTCTTTGTACCATTGTCTCATTCTGTCAGCTATTTCCTCCGAAATAAACATAGTTCCAAGTGCATCTGAATAAGAAATCCCCTTATCCGTAAGCCTTACTTTATCACCCGTAACCTCTGCAAGTCCACAGGCTGTCCATTCATTTATAAACGGAAAATCTTCTAAAAGATTACAAGAAAAAAGGCTTCTATATTCACTAAATGATATACCCGTTGCAAATAATATATTTTTTATAACATATCGTCTTTTCATTTCTTCGTCGGACAATATGATACCGTTTGTCACTTTGAGATAATCATTCTTTTTTATGTATTCATCCAATGTCCTGACACAGCATGATTTTTCTACGGCATAAGGTGTACAGAAATGAAGCCTGTCTATATAACTTCTTCCTCCGCATCCTATTGAAAGTGTATTTTCAAAGCCACATGATACATACTTATCCTTTTTCTGCTCATTTCCTGTCCTAAAATATCTTCTCATGGAATAATTTGAGTAGCCTTTATCATGCAAAAACTCATTTGCGTAATTGTAAAGCTCATAGATATGACTGTCAGGTCTTACACCCTTACGCTGTAATGCAGTACCCGGTTTTACATAGAGCGGATAGACAAACATTTCCTGTGGTTCATACGAAACTGCATTGCTGAGTGACTTTTTTAGAGTACCTTTTGTCTGCTTTGGTATCCCATAAATTATATCTATATTCAGGCTGTCAAAATTTTGTCTTTTCAACGCTGCTATAGCCTTTTTCGCTGTCTCTGCGGTATGCATACGAAAAGTGCTTTCAAGTTCTTTTTCAATGAAACTCTGAACACCGATACTTACTCTTGTAACACCGTTTTCTTTCAATAATGCCGCTTTTTCATCTGTAGTCTGATTTGGAGAAGTTTCGACGATAATATCATAATCTTTATCAGCAAAAGTAAAATATTCTTTTGCAATCTTAAAAACTCTCTCCAAAAGCTTTTCTGTCAGATATAAAGGTGTGCCGCCCCCAAATGTAAGGTCAGAAAAATATACACCCTTTGGCATTATATTTGCAAACTGTTCAGCCTGTCTTTCCATCGACTCAACATATGCCGTCATATATTTTTCAGAAGCACCGGCGATAGAAAACAGATTACAATAACCGCATTTATATTGACAAAAAGGAATATGAAAATAAAGACTATTATTTTTTCCTGTAAGTTTTTTAAATTCTTCGCC
>JBNMLR010000252.1:0-4297 GCA_050874945.1 Butyribacter sp.
ATTTAATGCTCTGCCATATACCTGAACACCATAGAGTTTACCGAGTAAATCTAATCTTGCCATCACATCATTGCCATCAGCATCTTTCAATTTAGTGCCATCAGAGTCCTCTTTTACGGTGCTGTCTGTTGTCTGCATAAATCTGATTGAATCTGTGCTGTTAATTATTGAATCAACATCTAACCAGTTATCATCGTTGTTTGCATATGTAGCAGCAAGCTTACCATTAATGTAAATTGAATAGGCATCTTTATTTAATGTAATCGTATAGTTAATTGTCTTTTCGTCTAATCCCTCTGTCTGATATGAATTCCAAGCATAACCATTTGATAATACACCACCTACACCTGAAATAGTCTTTTCTGTACCAGAAGCATCCTTTACCTTAGCTGTATTTGCAACAGCATTAGGCCATTCAAATATTCCTGTTGGTGCCATCATTGCCAAGCCAAGAGTTCCTCTGAGTTTGTAAATAGCTTCTTTCTTTGTCTCACCTGTTGTTTCGTCTGTTGATTCAAAATCATCATCATATAATCCGATAACATCACTCCAGTCAGCAACCTGAGTTGTATCAAGTGTTTTTGCATCAAGTGATAATTTTGCATTGATTGTGAAACCTTTTTCTGCTGTAGTATTTCTAAGTACACAACCGTCAAGAATAACACCGTTTTTTCCATTGTATGTATATACATCATTTGCTCCGTTAATATAACCGTCCTGAATATCAGAATCACCAACAGCCTTTAATGTATATCCGTCATTTGTAACTGTCTTTGCACTCTTATCAACAGTCGATGTTTTTTCAGTAAAATCTGTATTTACTAAAACATCAGATGTAAGATTTTCTGATTTACGAACAAGTGCTGCCTGTGCTGCTGTAAGTGCATCTGCTGCTGCATCAACATCTTCCTGTTTTGCACCTGCTGTACTTGCAGCTTTCTTAGCTGCTTCAAGCTTTTCATCAAAAGCATCTGCTGTTTCTTTTGTATAACATTCTGAACGAATATCACTTGCTTTATTTATGGCATCTGAAATCTTTGTTGCATCAAATCCTAAATAAGCTGTCATTACCTGTGCCTCTGATAACGCTGTATCATAGAGTGACATATTGGCAATCGTACAGAATGACCACATAGACCAGCCACCATCTGTATGATATCCAATAGCGTTATATGTAAACTTTTTAATATCATCAGCACTTAAACTTGCTTTATCAGATGTTGCACTCTTCTTCTTCACACCATCAATATAGTCAGTAACAGTATTCGTAGCAACATCGTATGTTACTGTAACTGTATGCCATGTATCTTTTCCTAAATCTCCGCCAAAGCTTCCATCAAGCCATGCACCGCTAGGACCATATAAATTTGTTCCTGTTCCTATATTTCCATTGTAGGAACAATATATAGATTTTGATGAACGCTTTGTATCTGCATCACTTGGAGCTTCACTGTCATCATTTGCTGTAGAGAAATTAAATAATGGCTCTGACCATTCATTATCCGGCCAATCTGAAGTCTGTTTCTGATATTTCATTTGAACAGTAAGTCCATCGCCTGAATAACTACTAAACAATGTACTTGGCAATGTAGCGTGACCGTTTGTCAATTTCAAACCATCAGCAGTAGCCTCTCCACCTACTACATCCGTAACCTCTCCGTTTCCATTTGCTTCTTTAAGATTTGAATTTGTAAAATCAAAACTGGCAAAAGGTTTTGTTGCATCTGCCGCTTTTGCTTCTTCTTTCAGTTCCGGTATAACATTAACACTTGTTAATACCATTGAAGCTGAGATTACAACTGCCGCTGAACGCTTAAACAATTTTGTTTTTCTCATAAAATGTCTCCTCCTATAATCTTTTTAATTCTTTAAATTTTTTCTCAACCTTGGTCCTCAATCTATCTCCAGATTTCAACCACAAGTATTCCAGAAAGTTTTTACTGTTTTCTAAAATACTTTACATTATTTTGGATAACCTAAGAATACCATAAATTAGTAATTAGTGTCAACAGATTTTTAACTGTATGTTAATTTTTTGTGAACATTCAACAATTCATACATTTTTTGTTCATTTTTACTTTTTTTAAACTATTTTATTCAAATCTATATAACCCCAATAATTACAGCGTTTATACCATATTTTTCAGTCTACATATAGCACTGTTTATTTCTATATTTTTATATTGCTTTTGGTGATTTTGCACAAAGAATATTTTTAATGTAATAGATTTTATAATGGTGATTTTTGAGAGTTTTATGGTGAAATCGTGTGAATTTTTATGATACGATGAGCAAAAAAAGATAGCATAAACTTCATATCAGATAAGGAATATTCGCAATCCGTTCTGCTTCCTGCTCATATAAAATTTGTACTATGCACAATCGGCTACCAGACTTAACCCCGGCACTTGATTAAAAAACAGTAAATCCTAATATGAGCTGTTGAGACACCTGTCACACATTGGATATAAATAAACCTGCCGGTATATTTATGTTCATTTTTAAGATTTACTATTCTTTAATCGGTGTCTCTTTGCTACAGACAAGCCGCTGATATTTTTTTAATTATCTCCCTTACATATTCTTCTGACCTTGATACCTTTTTGGCTATATCCGGCACTGACATATTGCAATCATTGTATAATGTTTCTATCCTGCCCTCTTCGCGTCCTTCCTTGCGTCCTTCCTGCACTCCTTCATTTCTTGCCTGTTCTTCACCCGCCTGTATTTCTTCCTTAAAAAATTCTCTTAATACTTCATTCATAATTCCTGTCCCTCCATTCTTTATACTGTCAAATAATTCCTGATTTGATGACACCATTATTCCCAGTAATGAATTTATACAATCTTTTTCAAACGGCTCATGCAGTTCAAAAGCTTCATCTAAAAAATTATCTACTGTACTTCTTTTTAAGTCCCTTTTCAATGTCTTTAAAAATATATGTTCTTTTTCTCCGACTTCCGCCGTGACTACCACCTGTGTTTTTATAAATCCGGCTTTTTCTACATAATATATTCCACTTGTTTTTTCATATACTTTGTAATCATTATCTTTAAGCCATTTTAAAAGCTTTTGAGGTTTTCTTTCTCTTACAAGTGTAATAGTGATACTGTTTATGTCTATATCACCAACATATTTTTCACTGCTCTTATACAGATATGCGTATGCCATAACTTTAAAGTATGTATCTTCATTTAATGTATCGTTTTCAGATTTGTACTCCATTATATTATGTTTCTGAAATATCTGACCTATATCATTTGTTATCTCAAAGTCACCTGTTTTTTCCACTGCTAGCAAATCTATAAGCAGCGGTTTTCGACTGAGCGGATATTCTCTGTGAAATTCCAGCTTGTCTGCATATTCCCTAAGTTCCAGTTCCATTGCGGCACAAAATCCCAAATGCCACTGTATATCATTTTCTTTCCCCATACATTTTCTCCTTTTGTTTAACTAAATAATAACACCATTCACCTCGAACAGCAATAATCACCGTTTTTAAAATTCCATCTGTTCTTTATTTTCCAGTATTCTGTCATAAATAGATTTATTTTTTGCCTTTGAACACAAAAGCAATAGTAATGTTATAGCTGCTATACACACTACCGATATTATTATTGCCCAAAATAAATATATAACTGTTGTATTTATCATAAAACTCCTCATTTCTGCACATCACTGATATGAATAATAACTATACTGCCGTTCCGGCTTTTCCGCCATACTAACATAACACTGTAACTTTTTTCTATCTGCATTTTTCACATACTGTATTCTTTTTTTCTGTGTAATTCTCACAACGAACATATACCTTTTTATGAGATTTAATGAGATTTCAAAATTCTATACAAAATCAGACACTATTTTAAGATTTCTTTTTGTTACATTTTACTTAACGAATATTTCACTAAATAACGAAGTAGTAGTATTAAAGACACAAATTTGCATTTCCACTTCGCAATAAACCGCAAAAAATGAAGATTAAACTAATATAAAAATTCAAGCGAATACTCGCAGTTCACTCTCTTACTTCCTTGATAATATCAAAAAGAAGCTTATGTCTTAACTTCTATCCATCCTGTTGTTAAAACATAAGCTTCTTAATCTTTTCTCTACTTCAAATGTTTCTTTGCCTTAAAGAAATCTTTTGTTTCTTTTACGACCACACCGCTTAATGCAAAGATTGCTATCATATTCGGCAGTGCCATAAGTCCGTTAAATATATCTGCGATTACCCATACTGCACTTACTGTCATGTAAGGTCCGATAAATACAGCAAGGATATATACCCAGCGG
>JBNMLR010000253.1:0-4287 GCA_050874945.1 Butyribacter sp.
TAATGTGTATAATATCATATTAGAAATGGCGATTAAAACTTATATTTTGCAAGTTTCGCGCTAAATGATAAATGGAGGAATGTATCATGCAGAGAATAAAAAGTTTTCAGATCAATCATAATGTATTAGAGCCGGGATTTTATATCTCAAGGGAGGACGGAGATGTAGTGACATATGATCTCCGCACAAGAAAGCCAAATGCAGGAGATTATATGAGCAATGCCGTTATGCACTCAGTTGAGCATATGTTTGCGACATTTGCACGCAATTCTGAGGTATCAGACAAGATTGTATATTTTGGACCCATGGGATGCCAGACAGGTTTTTATCTCCTTGTCCGTGATATGGAGGCAAAGGATGTTTTTGAGCTTACAAAGAAAATTCTTAAGCAGACGATAGAGCATGACGGAGATGTTTTCGGAAAATCTGCGATAGAGTGCGGACATTATGAAAATCTTGATATAGAGCTTGCAAAAGAGGAGTGCAGGACTTATCTTGAGGTGCTTGAAAACCAGACAAATATGGAGTTTACTTATCCGACAGAGTAAAAATAACAGAGAAAAGAGGGACATTATGATAATCGGTGTTATAGGAGCGATGCAGATTGAGATTGACAATCTGAAAAAAAAGTTGGAAAATCCGTCGTATGAGTCGATAAGCGGCGTAGAATTTGTAAAAGGAACTATCGGTGATACGGAAGTGGTCGCAGCCGTCAGCGGAGTTGGAAAGGTTTTTGCAGCTATTTGTACGGAGGCAATGATACTTACATATCATGTCGATATGGTTATAAATATCGGTGTTGCCGGAACATTGTGCAAGGAACTTGGTGTTATGGGAATCGCTGTTGCAGATATGGTGGTACAGCATGATATGAACACATCAGCACTCGGTGACCCGATAGGTCTTTTATCAGGGATAAATGAGATTTATCTTCCATGTGATAAAAAAATGATGGATACATTAAAAGAGTGTCTTGACGAAAAAGAGAGAAAGTACAAGGTCGGAACTATCGCCACGGGTGATATGTTTATGCACGATAAGCATCAGAAAGACAAGCTTCACGAGCGTTTTAATGCGATAGCGGCAGAGATGGAGGGCGGAAGTATCGGTCATGTGTGCTATGTAAATAAAGTTCCGTTTGCAATTTTGCGCACAATCTCAGACGGTGAGGGCGGTGCGATGGATTATGCTACATTTGCTGAAAAAGCAGCCCAGATAGGTATTGAGATAGTTGTTGATTTTATTAAAAAAATCGCATAGTTGAAGAATGAACCGGTTGTGAGCAGTTTGTTAATATACATAAATGGTATTAAAATCAGCTTCATAGCCGGTTTAGTAAATTTAAAATTAAAGTTGTTATGCAAAAAGGGAGAGCAACATGATTAAGATAGATTTGATTACAGGGTTTCTTGGCTCAGGTAAGACAACTTTTATCAGAAAATATGTGAAATATCTCACGGATAAAGGACTGAAGATTGGAATACTTGAAAATGATTACGGTGCTGTCAATGTAGATGCGATGCTGTTGCAGGACATTCTCGGTGAAAACTGTGACCTTGAGATGGTGGCGGGCGGCTGTGATGCGGACTGTCACAGAAGGCGTTTTAAGACAAAACTTATAGCAATGGGGATGCAGGGATTTGACAGGGTTTTGGTCGAGCCGTCAGGCGTGTTTGATATGGACGAATTTTTTGATACTCTCCACGAAGAGCCGTTGGAGAGATGGTATCAGATTGGAAATGTCATAACGATAGTTGATGCACACCTCGAACCTGACCTGTCGGAGCGTTCAAGATATATCCTTGCGTCAGAAACGGCTAATGCCGGAAAGATACTTTTCAGCAAGACGGATGGTGTCACTGATGAGCAGATACAGGAAGTCACTGACTATATAAATAAAAGTCTTGAGGAATTTCACTGTACCAGAAAGATTGACAGTGTAATCATGGCTAAACCGTGGAATGAATTTAACGAGGATGACTATAAAAAGATTGAAAACTGTGAGTATGTCGGTGCAGGCATAGAAAAAAGATACAATGCAGACGATGTGGAATTTTCATCACTTTATTATATGAATAAACATATGACTGTTAATCAGCTTAAAGATTGTGTAAATAAAACTTTTTCTGACGAAAAATGTGGAAATGTTTTCAGGATTAAAGGTTTTATGCCTGATGGTGACGGATGGATAGAGCTTAATGCGACTAAAAAAGAAACGGTCATAAAACCGATAAAAGAGGGGCAGGAGATATTTATCGTCATAGGTGAAGATTTGGTTCAGGATGAAATTGATAAGTATTGGAAGTAGCTTTATCTGTTTACAAAACTAATATATGCTGTGTTGATTGCACAAAAAACAAATAATACCGCCGGCACGCTCTCGCTATGTTGTCTTTCGTAGCAGCACATAAATCAGCAAAAGACACTGATTAAGTGCTGACGAAGACAATAATGCCGACTGACATTATTTGTTTTTTTGTGCAATAAAATAGAGTTTTACAGTAGTTTTGCAAACATTTAAAAAGATGAGAGTTCGTAGTGAAAACTCTCATCTTTTTTAGTGTTATTCTATCCTTAATCTTGGTACAACTGCTGGATTTTTGTTATTTTGTTTCCGCTTAGCGTTACTTTTGCAGCCATTCCCCAGTAATACTTTATTTTATGGTCTTTTGCAAGCTCAGGTCCTGCACTTTTTATAGCTTTTACAAAGCGTTTTTTATTGACGCTGTAATTTTTCATTTTGTCAGCATTTAAGAGTGAGTAGGAAACTTTTGATGCAAGTTTCATAGTATGTTTTTTTGGTCTGCCTACGATGTTTTCATCTTCAATTCCAAGATCATATGTCCAGACGGCATCTGCATATGTAAGCGTGTTGCCTTTTAGCGAAAGACATATGACTTTTTTCGTCTTTGCTTTTGCATATGATGTGTTTGCAATGGGATTGAGTGTTGAAATCAAAAGTGCGGCAATTATTAGTTTAGTTAAAACTTTTTTCATATCAAACCTCATTTTTCTTTTTGTTAATTATTTTCAATGTATGTCAAAATGTATTTTGCCATCAATCATGCAATGGATTGATGTATCGTTAGCTGTTTTTACACCTTGTATCATGGCTTTTTTATATTAGCTCTATCGTGGAAGTTCATTATCCGTGTGATGACCTCTTGTCGAAAAGCTGAGTTCAGGATTTTTTACGCTTACTCTTGTGCCGGCAGGTACTGACTCAGTTATAAAAGCGTTACCGCCGATTACAGAGCCTTTTCCGATAACAGTTTCACCGCCGAGTATAGATGCACTTGAATAGATGGTAACATCATCTTCAATGGTAGGATGTCTCTTAACATTTCTGAGCAACTGTCCGCTTCTTGTTGAGAGAGCACCGAGAGTGACACCCTGATATATCTTTACATTATTTCCAATCTCTGTTGTCTCACCGATAACAACACCTGTACCGTGGTCGATAAAGAAATATTCGCCGATTGTAGCACCCGGATTTATATCAATACCTGTGTGGTCATGTGCGTATTCAGACATTATTCGAGGTATAAAAGGGACATTCATTTTGTAGAGTTCATGAGCAAATCTGTAAACAAATATCGCAAAAAGTCCCGGATAGCAGAATATTATCTCCTCCTTTGTCTTTGCGGCAGGGTCGCCGTCAAAAGCCGCATTTACATCTTTTAACAAAAGATTTTGGATGTGGCTGAAAGATGCAAAGAATTTCTCACATATCTCAGTAGTGCGTTTTTCAATTTCATTTTCGTCAGCATTATCCTTTGCCTGCTGCATAAAAGCAGCTTTTATCTGGCAGTGAAGATTATTGTATATTTTTGTGATATTGTGACCGACAAAAAATTCAGGAACAGTCTTATTAAGATTTTCATCATCGAAATATCCCGGAAACATAAGCTGTCTGAGTCCCATGATGATATGCTTGATAACATCACGGTTTGGCATACAGTGACCTGCTTTTAAATAAAATAACTCCTCGTTGTTGTAGTTGTCAGTAATCTCAGTGACAATATTGTCAAGTATCGTTTTTTCTAACATAATACACAGCCTTTCTTTAACTCTGTTATATTTTTCATATTTATGATGTTGGCGGCAAAAAGATATATTATACTAACTGATATTGAAATCGCTATCTGCATTTGCCCCACGCATTATATTTATATTCGTAATAACATAATAAATGTATCCCTAATATAATAAAGGTATTTAAAGATATTTTCAAGAGTGCCTTTGATGGAATTATTTTCGCTGTGGCTACTTTGACGCAGAGATTGA
>JBNMLR010000254.1:0-4283 GCA_050874945.1 Butyribacter sp.
ATACCCTGGTCGCCTGCACCGATTGCCTCAAGCTCCTCGTCTGTCATCTGATTTTCTTTTGCTTCAAGTGCCTTGTCAACACCCATTGCAATATCCGCTGACTGTGAATCAAGAAGAACATTTACTTCACAGGTATCACAGTTAAATCCTTTCTCGTCAGAGTCATATCCGATTTCTCTTATCGTCTCTCTTGCAATCTTTTCATAATCAACTTTTGCCTTAGTCGTAATTTCACCCATGATAAGCACATGATCCGTTGTGATAGCTGTCTCGCAGGCAACACGGCTCATAGGGTCCTGCTCCATAAGTGCGTCAAGAATTGCATCCGAAATATTGTCACTTATCTTGTCAGGATGCCCTTCTGTTACTGATTCAGATGTAAATAATCTTTTCTCCATCGTATCCTCTTTTCTGCACTGCTCTGTACCTTTCAGTCCGTATCAGGCAGTGCAAAGATACCGACTGTACTCTTATCTTGAGGAAAAAAACGACATATCACTGTGTAGGGTAACAAAGAGTCGCTTGCGACTCTTTCGTGCTTGAGCGGAATGCGTAGCATTTATTTCTTTTCCGCGAAATGTGCATCCTCACGGAGTGTTTTTTATGTTATAGGAAACGAAAAGTTTCCTAATAACATAAAAAAGTCCACCGATACAACTCGATGGACTTGATATATCTCAACTCCTCTTATTGTTCGATTTCTCGCTTAGATTGGCACCTTCCTGTATGGGGTTGCCGTGGTTTCACAGAGCCTTCACTCTCCGCCACTCGGAATAAGAGTATTTATTATTTTATACAAACATAATTATAATACACCATTTATAATATAAAGTCAAGGAAAAAAATTACTCCCCCTCTCCTAACATCATACTCACCGTTTCATGTCTTTTTTCACAATACGATGCTATCCTAAAAAGATATGTAAATGTCACCACAAACAAAACAGAGATTATAATCTGCCATTTGGACAGCATCTCACTCATATATAAACCTCTTACCAGAAATAAACTGAGCAGACTTGCTACTATAATGCTGTTGCTGTAGCGTAAAAACAGTTTTCTTTGCAATTCAAAATAACTCATTCCAAAGCTTCTCATAACACCATATTCATATCTGTGTTTTTCCCAGTCTATGTAAATATCTAACATTATATAGATACCTATGATAAGCATACTAAATACCATTATCGTTTTACTGAAAACAGCAGTATAGTCTGACAGCAGCCTGTTTTCACTCTCCCTCACTCCCGAAGAGTCCAACATTCCTCCGTGTCCGTGTATAGATGCCATAAGGCACATAACTTTACGCTCCACTTCCTTTTGCACAGGCATTACCGTCTTTTTATCCATTTCTACCGTTATATTATTGCACCCTGTTACCGTGTGGCTTTTTATTGCGGTCTGCTCATCCATAACAATCTCTATACTGCTATATTCCTCACTGTCTCCACTGAGCAATGCACCGACTTTAAATTTCTCCGAATAAAAGTTTACTTTCTTTTCATCTCCTCTTATCCCGCCTAATCTAATCTCACCATTTTCCTTTAGTGACGGAGATTGTATTTTCCTTTTTTCCGGATAATCAGGCAGTATAACTACACAGGATTTCTCCCCGCTGTCACTAAAAGCCGATTTTTTTATATTGTTCTTTTTTAGAAATGACTTAAATTCTTTTTCAGGCAGAACTGTAATTCTATTTTCTGTCACCGGCTCATATTTTCCTGCTTTATCCGATACCTGTTTCCATAAAATAGCATTTTTTTCTTTTATTACTGCATTGTTTTCACTTGATGCAATAAAACTGTTTTCTTTTATATAATCAGAAAAATATTTGTCTACATTATTTTTATCCAACAATATCGAACACCGTTTTGTTTCAGCTTCTATTGACAGATTTATTTTATCCCTGTATCTGTCAAATATTTTTAAATCATCAAAGCTAAAATAGTCATCGCCATCTAAACTGACAGAATATCCATGCAGCGTATAGAATACCTCTTCGCTTTTGCTATATAGATCATAATTTATATTTTCTTCCTTATCTCTAAATGAATTTACAAAGTAAAACGATGCAAAAGAGAAAAAAATACATACCGTCTGAACAAGTATTATACCTATGTCAATCTTTTTAAACCTATACTTTTTTATTTTTTCATTCTGCCGTTCATACGCTTTTTTTATTACATACAACCGTTCTTTGCTTACGCATAGACTATATGCACACGCAAAAATAACCGCACATATAATTATCTGCTGCAAACCGGCACCGGCAAGTGAACCAAGATAATATCCGGCATAACCGCTAAAAACATTCTTTATATATGTAACTCCAATAATAACAGACAATATACAGCCGACAGACATTCCGACTGTGATTATCACCAGCATCATATTAAAAACTGCTTTTTTGCAATCCTTTTGTATCATGCCAAATGTCTTAAACAAAGAAAAACTAATTTTATTGCGGATTACAAACACTTTTATCAAAACTATATGTTCTATCAAAAGCAGAATACTTATCAGAACCGGATAAATTATCCTCATATTCTCCATGTCCTCATAACCGCCATAATTCCACCTGTAAATTTCATCATTTATATATCTGCCATTGTCGGAAAACCCGTCAGACAATATATTATCTATATCCCTTTTTGCTCTTTTAAAATCTGTTTTTTTTTGCACTATAACAAGACATTTTTTTGTTTCTGCATTACTATTTTGTCCGCATATAACTGACGGATATACTTTTTGGTCTAAATCATCTGCCGATATAACCGCCGAATAATTTGATATAACACCCGTAACTTTATAATTTCTTTTCTCACCGTTTTTTGTCAACGATACATTGAACGGCAACTTCTTTTTTTCTGCACCGAATAAAGATAAAATATATTCCTCTACGACTATCTCATCTGATTTTTCAGCCCATCTTCCATTTATCAATTTGAAAGCAAGATTTTTTCCCATATCCTCTTTCATTGTACCCATTGTGATTTCTTTATCTTTATATCTTGCATTTCCAAGCACACCGAAATGTTCATATTTTAAATTGCTGAATTTTTCTTTTAAATCCTGCTCTCTTTCACTGTTAATATCCGACATTACAACAAGAAACTTTCCATATCTGTTTAAAGTATCTTCCTGTTTTGTTTTTATTATCGTGTCGCTCAAAGAACCGACAGTAAATATAAACGCACATCCAATAATAATGGAAAAAAGAGAGAGCATTATAAGCTTTTTTTCATTTTTTATCAAAATCTTTGTCAATTTTAAATATCTTAATATCATACTACTCCTCATTTCTGAGCAAATTTTCTTTTATCATGTCTTTCTAAAACTCCACTTTCCTGTTTTTAGTAAGGTCAATCTTACCATCCTTTATACGGATTATCTGTGTACAGTTTTCTATGAGATTTTCCTCATGCGTCACTATTATATAGGTAGTCTTATACTCTTTATTAAGTTTGCAGAACAGTTCCGTAATAATTTTTGTATTCTCTGAATCAAGATTTCCCGTCGGCTCATCCGCAAACACTATTTTAGGTTTTAAAAGCATTGCTCTGGCTATCGCAACACGCTGCTGCTCCCCTCCCGACAACTGATATGATGTTTTCTTTCTCAATTTTTCTATTCCTAATTCTTTTATCAAAAAATCATAATAATCCCTGTCATATTTTTTCCCGTTAATATAAGACGGACACAATATATTTTCCTCAACACTGATACGCGGAATCAAATGATATGCCTGAAATACAAAGCCATAATTATCTCCCCTTAATTTCGCCAGCTTAGACTCTTTCATTGAATTATATCTGTTTCCCATATAATACACATTTCCCTGTGACGCATTATCAATACCGGCAAGAATATTTAGAAGTGTTGTCTTGCCGCTGCCACTCTTTCCGTAAATCATATTTATCGAGTCTTTTTTTATCTCAAGACTGATATGTTTCAATACATTTGTAACAGAACTGCCGTTTTCATATGTCTTTGAAATATCATCACATGACAAAATTATTTCATCACCTTGCATTTTTTGTCTGTTACGCTGCGATTTAACATTTATCATTTCAAATCTCCCTCCCTCAAAAATTTTATTCTCCAATTACTACATTCACTTTTACATTTATACACTGGTTTAATATTAACATATCATATTCACATTATAATTTAAGATTTTATGAAATTTTCTGTGAACAATAGTGAAAAATTGTACATAAATAAAGAGATTATTTGTATTATTTTTGTATATTTTTTTGCTTTTTTCATTGAAATGTGTTATAA
>JBNMLR010000255.1:0-4270 GCA_050874945.1 Butyribacter sp.
AACAGGTAGATTATTAAATAGAAAAATAAGTGAGGTATTAGGATATGCAGGAATATGATGAATCGTTTTTTATAACAAAGGCAAATAAGCGTGGTGGATTGACATGGCTTATATTGATGATAATAGTGTCAGTTTATTATGGCATAAAAGTTGGCACAGGCAAACTGGGCATGGGATATTTTCTTATGTTCTTTACAGTCGGCTGGCTGTCACTTATTATCAGCAAGATACTGTTAAAAGTTAAGGGTGAGGACAATAAAAATTATAAATGGATGTTAGGTATAGGATATTTATTGTTTTATTCCGTTGTTGCATGGACTTCGCTCGACCAGGTATCATATGTTTTTATATTGCCGCTATTATCAATACTGGTATTATATAAAGATCCTAAATTCATAAAGGTAATGATGTGGATAACTTTATTTATACTGGCTTCAAGCAATATGTATAAAGGGCTTGTAAAAGGTATGATGAATTTTGTCTCAAGTGAGGAATGTGCACTTGAGTTTGCAATCGTTATATGCTGTTACGCCTGCACAAACATGGCTATAAGGCATCTGGTTGAGTCGGATGGTGCACTGACAGCCTCAATAAAAGGGAATCTTGCAAGAGTGGTAAAGACTGTTGAACAGGTAAAAGTTGCAAGTAACGAGGTTGTTGACGGAGTTACTGTTGTAAGAGAACTTGCAGATGAAAATAAAACAGGTGCAGTTGAAGTAGTTGAGGATATGAGAGTGCTTTCGGACAACAATAATGTTTTAAATGAGAAAACTGTATCTTCTGTTGGCATGACAAATGTTATCGATGATCAGGTAAAAAATGTCGCAGGACTTATGGAACAGGTTGTTGAACTTATAAATGCATCTGTTGAACATGCGGATACAAGTGCAAAAGACCTTGTGGAAGTTGTTGATACTACTAATAAAATGTCTGAGCTGTCTAAGGAAGTTGAGAATATACTTATAGACTTTAAAGAAGAGTTTAACAGTGTTAAGGATGAGACAAGCACGATAGACGGCATAACATCACAGACAAATCTTCTTGCACTTAATGCTTCTATCGAAGCGGCAAGAGCCGGCGAAGCGGGTAAGGGATTTGCGGTTGTTGCTGATGAGATAAGAAATTTAAGCAGTGAAACTAAGGAATCATCGGGAAGTATTATGCAGGCTCTTTCAAGACTTGAGGAGACATCGGCAAAAATGATGGATTCCATCGCACAGACTATAGAACTTATCCAGTTGAACATAGAAAAAGTGTCAAATGTCAATAAGAGTGTGACAAAGATAACAAATGATGCCGCAACGCTGGGTGAGAACATAAGGACTGTAGATAGTGCGGTCAAAGAGGTAGAAACATCAAATGAAACACTTACTGACAATATGAATCAGGTAGGTGCTGTCATGAATGATATGACAGAAAGCATAAACAAGGCAGAACTTACGACAAGGACGATGCTCAGCAAGTATGAGTCAAGTGCCAAGAGTGCAATGGATATTGAGGATGTTGTCGGAAAACTTATGGAGGAACTCGGTGTCGGAGGATTTATGGGTGTTCAGGATGTAAGACATGGTATGAAGATTTCCATAAGCAATGTAAATGGTGCTAAGAAAGAATACAGCGGTGAGGTTGTAGAGAGCAAAGGCAATGATCTGTATATAACAGTCGACGAAAAAGGCAGTGAATTATTTGATAAAAAGGATAAGCGTGCAAGATGTAACCTCAATATAGTAGTAGATAATGTATTATATTATTGGGAAAACATATCCATCAGATTAAGTAAAGCAACTGAAAACGGTGATTATAAACTTCATATAGAGTCAAATCCGCAGGTACATAACAGAAGAAAATATCCTCGTATGCCAATCTCAAATGTCTGTACGATAAAATTTGAGAATGATGACAAAACATATAGGGGACATATGGTAAATGTGAGTGCGAACGGCTTTGCATTTTCGGTTCATGACAGTGCTTTTGTAAATGCAAAAGACAGGAATATAGTTGCATCAGTGGATAATTTTGATGAGATTTGTACCAATCCGCTTGAAGGATGCATTATAAGATGCTCAAATAATGACGGGGAGTACACGGTCGGATGCCGTATGCCGGAGGATGTAGCGTCCATAAAGCACTATGTAAATAAGAATTATTGTAATTAGATGACAGTTCAGATATTATAGATTTTTATTGTTGAACTGTTAAGGGTTTTTATAAAATTGAAAAAATGTTGGTAAAGAATGTATGTTCTGGTAATATATCAATATAAACATTAAAATCTGAAAGGAAAGGTATGAAGAATGTATAAGAGCAAAAAATTTTCATATGATTATGATGAGATTGAAGACGGCAGCAAAAATGAATCAACTATGGTTCCTGATATAATGAACGATGCTGAGTTTGATGAACTTGAGGAAATCATTATCGGATGCTGGGGCGATGCGTGGGATGAAGAACACGGTGTGCAGCCTGTGATAGATGACATTATCAAAAACAAGGACAGATTTGCACATATCAGGAGTATATATTTTGGTGATATGGATTATGAGGACTGTGAGGTGTCATGGATAGTTCAGGGAGATTACAGTAAGCTCTGGAGTGCCATGCCGCAGCTTGAGAAACTTACGATAAAGGGCAGTCAGGAGCTTGAACTTGGAGATATAGAGCACGCAAATTTAAAAGAACTTGAGATAATATGCGGAGGACTTCCAAAGAAGATAATTAAGCAGATAGAGAAAGCTAAACTCCCGTCACTTGAAAAACTTCTTCTTTATCTTGGCATGGAGGATTATGGTTTTGACGGCAGTATAGAGGATATAGAGAGCCTGCTTAAAAATTCTGACTTTAAAAATCTTACATATCTTGGAATTACTGACAGTGAGATACAGGATGATGTAGTAAAAGCTGTTCTTGACAGCAAATATGCGGCTCAGATTACGGTGCTTGATATTTCAAACGGTACACTTACTGATAAGGGCGGTCAGATGCTCTGCGATGGTATGGACAAGTTACCTAATATAAAAAAGATAGATGCACAGTATCACTATATGAGTGAAAAAATGATGGATGCTTTAGAAAAACTTGACTGTGAAGTAGATACGGATGACCCAAATGAAGCGGATGAGTATGATGGTGAATTATATTATTATCCGATGCTTGGCGAATGATGGAAGATAGAAAGAGTTCGCTGTTTCTTATTACGGAGCCAAAGTCAAAAAGAGAAGTATTTTGTAAGAAAGCGGCTGAGAAACTTGGCGTATCTTTGAAAGCGGTCAGTTGGAGAGATTGCATAAAGTTTTATCATGAAATATTTGAGGATAATGATAAAAAACCTGTGATAAAAATTGACCCTCCATCATACCGGACAGCATATTTTGATGAGATGAATAAGGATTTAGATAAATATCTGGCTTTCCTGCGTGATATACAGGGAAGTTCAGGTGTTTTTCTTAATTCCCCTGATGCGATAAGACAATTATTAAATAAAAAGCAGTGTAAATTACGGCTTCAGGAGTGTGGGATAAGTACAACTTATATGGCGGCTTGTGATGTTAAGTCTGTAGATGAGCTGTTCTTTGTTCTCAGTGAAAAGCATCTTCATTCTGTCTTTGTAAAGCCTATATGGTGTTCGGGAGCGGCAGGTGTTGTGGCACTTAGGATGCATCCGCACACGAAAAAGCTCACAGCTTATACATCGTGCATCATGAAAGATAATATCCTGATAAATACTAAAAAAATAAGATATATGACAGATGATGATAAGATAAAGGACATATTGCGTGAAGTCTTAAAAATGGGTGCTATAGTTGAACGCTGGGTTCCTAAAGATGATTTGGACGGAAAATGTTATGATTTAAGAGTTGTATGTCAGTTTGACAGGATAGAATATGTTGTTGTGCGCCAGTCGGATGCACCTATAACAAATCTTCACTTAAACAATCAGGCATTATCATTTGAAAAACTTCCTCTGAAAAAAGAGCAGAAACAGGAGATAGAAAGGCTTTGTCTTGATGCTATGCAGCAGTTTGACGGACTTAGGATGGCTGGGATTGATATACTTATCGAAAAAAACAGGAAAAAGCCTTATATTATTGAGATGAATGGTCAGGGAGACCTTATATATCAGGACATTTATAATGAAAACCGTATATATGAAGAACAGGTGAAATGGATGATAGAAAAACAGCATGAAAATGGGTGATGATATGCCGCATGAATTTATTATTGAATAATAGAGCAAAAATGCGGCAGGAGATTAGAAAGTGGAGAATGATAT
>JBNMLR010000256.1:0-4249 GCA_050874945.1 Butyribacter sp.
CAAAAAGATTATGGGATTTGGAGTTGCAGTAAAAATAACTGCCGTTGAGGCAAAAAAAGCAATAGAGAATGGAAATTTTAAATATAGTCAGGAATTTTCAATGTATGTAATGAACAGAGTTTTTGACTATATGGAGTACAGGACATTTGAAAAATGGAGACCTGAGATTTATGATTTTTATATAAAACTCAGCATAGTAAGTTCGTTCGATGCACAGCTTGCCGAGTGTGTTACGGGTGCAGAGGAGACAGAGAAGATAATAGAACATTCCTTTGAACTGGGAAGTTTTCTGAAAGTTAAGGCAGATGACGGAGAAAATGTATTGTATGAGGTCATACCTTATATGCAGAAACTTATGAAAAGGATATTGATGCGAAAGTACAGCAGAAAAGAAATAGACAGATTATACATTCTTGCAGGGAGATATTATGAGCAGAATAAGCAGGCAGTAGCGGCAATAGAAATGTATAAGTCAGGTCATGCACAGGAAGAGATAAACAGGCTTCTTACGGCAAATGCAACGAAAAATCCGACAGATGTTGATTTTCATCAGTTGAGAAAATATTATCTTGATATGCCGTCAGAAGTTATAGAGAAAAACCTTGACCTCATGACGGGGATATGTATGTTACATTCAATATCGTTTAATGTAGAAGAGAGTGAAAGATGGTATGAAAAGATAAAAAAATCACTGGATAATACAAAGAACAATAACGAACGGAAAAGAATAAGGAGCAAACTGGCATATTTGGATGTTGCACTTCCACACCGTGGTACCAAAGGTCTTATAAAAATCCTTAGGGACATATTTACGCTGGTGAGCAGTAAAAATATAAAATTAGATGAGTTTTCTATAACAAGTAATCTGCCGTCACAGATGAACGGCGGGAAAGATTTTTGTGAGTGGAGCATAAAAGACAGGGAACTTGCCGCATCGATGGGAAAAGTCGTGTCGTTTGTGCTTGGTGACCACGGAAAAGCACTTATTGATCTTGCACTCGCTGAAAGTTTTTTTGAAAAGGGCGGCAGCAGCAGGGAGATAGTAAAAAGAGCAGACAGAGGGCAGATAAAGGCACAATCCACGGGAAAGATCGAGCAGGAATTTGTTGCAGTAAATATAATCTCTCTTTTGCATCTGATAAACGGTAACAGGGACGAGAGTGTCATTTTGATGAAGAAATTTTATGAAAAGGTGGCAGTAAACGGAAAACAGTCCCTTGAGAAAAATGTTGTTGCAGCTATGGTAAGGCTTGAACTGTATGACGGATATACAAAGCTTGTGTCAGAGTGGATGGAAACACAGGCACCGGATGAGAGAGAAGATTTTTATACATTAGACAGATACCGTTATCTTATAAAGGTGAGGGTTTATATTTTACAGAAAAGATATGAAAAAGCGGTATCTCTCTTAAATAAGATGCTGTATTATGCTGATATTATGAAAAGAAACTATATAGAGATAGAAGCAAAGATACTCATGGCGATAGCAAGATACAGGATGGGTGATGATACATACAAAGAGGTATTTACCGAGGCATACCAAAAAGCAAAAAGGTATAGATTTATAAGGATTTTCTCTCTGGAGGGAGCAGCTTTGATAAAGATATTGTCTGAATTTGCCACGACATACAAAAAAACATTAAATAAGGAGGACGAAAAGGCAAAATCAGAGATAAAATATCTCAACAGCATAAAAAGGGAAACAGACAAGATAAGCAAACTTTATCCGTCATATTTAAAGAATGGAAATGATGATTTTGATTTTACCGAAAAGACGAAAAATGTATTAAGACTTTTAGGTGAGGGTCTGTCTGCAAGAATGATAGCGGATACTCTTGAAATGTCAAACGATACAGTCAAATATCATATAAAACAGATTTATAAAAAACTCGGTGTAAAAGATAAGGTATCTGCCGTAATGGAGGCGAGAAAGAGAAATCTTATCTGATTATCAGGGATGAGAAATGAAACTGTGTCGTGTTTTATTATAGTACATTATAAGCATAAATTATATCGTGGTAAAATAGTATGCAGCTCTATCATGGTATATATAAGTGTGCAGTTTTGTTAGGATTTATATTCAAACACTCTGTATAAATAGAAATGCTACCCGTTTGGGTAGTGTTTTTTTGAAAATAAATATGGTAAGATTATCTCAGCTTTTAAAGGAAAAGAGATGAGGATTTAGTATTAAAATTAAAGATGAGGGTTGAGAATTTATTTGATAAAAAGGGTATGTCTGCTTCTAAAACAATTCCGATGGGGGTCGGAAAAATATGTTGCAGCTATGTGAAAGAGACGAATAAATAGTATCTGTCATTATAGCATTTATTGCGATACTGTAATGTAGAAACGGACAGAAAAAAGATATTCTGACATGAAATTGCCGGGGTATCTTTTTTCTTGCTATTTTTTGCCGTTAAAAGTAAAATTAAGATGATACAAGGGCAAAAGCAGACCGCATATAATTAGTTGAGTTGTTTACTTAAATTTCTTCTTGAATTACGGCAAGGAAACGGCACTCAATTTTAGCGAAAGCAAGTGCTGTCTGCTGGATTGTCATATTTATATGGAGGTTTGTGATGGATAACAATAGAGTAGATATAGCTATAATAGGAAACGGTCCGGCGGGAGTTTCGGCGGCAATAAATGCAAAGATAAGAAATAAGACTTTTATACTTTTTGGCAGTAAAAACGGAAGTGTCAGCGTAGGAAAGTCGGCGAGCATTAAAAATTATCCGGGATTTTCAGACATAAGCGGAGCTGATTTTAATAAGAAACTTGATGAACAGCTTAAAAATCTTGGAATAGAAACAGTGAATGAACGGATAACCGGGATTTATGATATGGGGGATTATTTTGCACTTCTCGCTGACAAAAAGCAGTTTCAGGCGGATGCGGTAATACTTACCACGGGGGCTGAGGTCGTAAAGGCTCTGCCCGGGGAGAGAGAATTTTTAGGCAGAGGAGTAAGTTATTGTGCGACCTGTGACGGAAATCTTTATAAAGGAAAAGATATAGCCGTCGTATGTGACAGTGTGGAAGATGAACACGAGGTTATGTATCTTTCAGAGATTGCAAAAAATGTCTATTATTTTCCTATGTTTAAGAGTACGCTGAAAGCGGATAATATTACAGTCTTAAAAGACAGACCTGTTGCGATAGAGGGGCAGCAGAGCGTTGAAAAACTCGTCTTAAAAAACGGGGATAAAATTGAGGTTGACGGTGTTTTCTTTTTGAAACAGTCAGTTTCGGCAGATGTGCTATTAAACGGAATAGAGATGGAGGACGGTCACATTATGGTTGACAGGAGCATGGCAACAAGCGTCAAAGGCTGTTTTGCGGCTGGGGACTGCACAGGCAAGCCTTACCAGATAGCAAAAGCAGTCGGTGAGGGCAATGTTGCCTGCCATAGTGCGATTGAATTTTTGGCGGGAAAAAACGGCTGAATTTGCATGATGTGACCTGTCAGGTTATATAAAAGATTAAAATTTTAGGCATTTGCGAAACTATCATCATCTTTGGTTAAATTGTGCAGATATAACAAATAGTATTAGCAGTGTACTCTGTCACCGTCAGCACTTAGGCAGCGTGTTTTGCTGACTTAGTACTGTTACGAGTGACAGGTAGCGAAAGCGTGCCTGCGTTAGTATTTGTTATATCTGTACAATTAACACAACATATAATTAGTTTCGCAATTACCTAATTAAAATTTAACGGAAAGGTATGATATTGATGAAAAAAGAGGGATTTTATTCATCGGGTGAATTTGCAAAAAAGGCTCATGTCACCAAAAAGACAATAAGATATTATGACGAGCATAACATACTAAAACCGTCTTTTGTGACTGAGAGTGGTGCAAGATTTTATTCAGATGAAGATTTTGCAAGACTACAGCAGATATTATTTCTTAAATATCTCGGTTTTTCGCTTGCTGATATAAAGGAAATGACAGTCAGAAATTCGGATAAACATTTTTTCTCGGAGTCACTTCATATGCAGCTTGGACTTATCGAGGAAAAAATAGAGCAGATGCAGCTTATAAAGACGGCTTTAGTTGATGCGTCAAAGGCGGTCAAACAGGAAAAAAATGTTGACTGGAGCAAGATGATGCAGCTTGTAAATGTAAATGAGATGGAACACAAGCTGAAAGTCCAGTATCAGAACTCGTCAAATATATCAGCAAGGATAAATCTGCATGAGGAATTTTCAAAAAACAGACAGGGCTGGTTTCCGTGGCTTTTTGAAC
>JBNMLR010000257.1:0-4235 GCA_050874945.1 Butyribacter sp.
ATTTGCTGCATTTACTTCTCTGTTTTGCCATTTTTGCTGCATTAATTTTTTTACATTAGCAGCTTTTTGATATACTAAACATTTTCCCAAGTCAGCCGTTTTACCCTATCGAAAACAATTTTTCCACGGTTTCAAACAACTGCTCTATATACGGAACTATCCACAAAAACACAAGTATAAGCCCTGCAAGGCTCACCAAAAAAGCCTGTTCATCCCTGCCCGAATGTTTTAGAACGGTTCCAAGCACCGATACGAGTATTCCAACCGCCGCAATCCTGAAAATTAAATTTATTGTCATTTATCTCCCCTTTTAAAAAAGACATATTCCCGCCATCAGACCTGATATAAGTCCCATAAAAATACATACTTTTTTCTGCTCTCTCATTTTTTGTCTTGCATCTGAAATATTATCCTCTATCCTTTTTTCGTACATCTTTATCTCATTTATCTGTGAGTATATGTCAAGTGTTCCAAAGCTCTCCCCAAAACGGTATATTATATTTTTGTCCTCCGCACTCAAAAGCTCCCAGTATTTGTAGCCGTCAAGATACTTTTTCCAGAATGTCCCTATAAGTCCCCCGTTCTTATCTTTAGTCTGCCTTGACATTTCACCCCAGAATTTTTTCCCATATACGCTCATATCCTCCATGCGGCTGCATATCTGTGACATACTTTCCGCTGAATAATTTATCTCACCGGCTATCTCAAGAAATATCGTCTGCCACTCCTCCAAAACCCTGACACGCAGCATATACCTCTCCCACGCATAAATGCCAGCCATAAAACCTCCTACAGCCAACATTAGAAAGCCTGCAAATTTAACCGTTAATATATGACATTCCCCCTGTCATCAAATATTGCAGCTATCTGTCCCATCTTTCCTCTTTTAAGGACAATATACCGCTTAAATCTCCGTTTTCTCACAAGTTCACCTATCACGGGCTTGTTCATCACCTCATCCATATCAAGACCGTGAACGGTCGCTATAACATTTATCCCGCAGTTCATCACATACTCTATCGCCGCCGCATCATCCTTTGAACCAATCTCATCGACCGCCACAATCTCCGGTGCCATAGAGCGCACCATCATCATCATGCCCTGCGATTTCGGGCAGCCGTCAAGCACATCCGTGCGGCAGCCTATATTATTCTGCGGACATCCAAGATGACAGGCACCTATCTCTGAACGCTCATCCACTATCCCGACCGTCATGCCCCTGTCCGTCTCGCTGCCATCAGCCGCTATACGCACAATATCTCTCAAAAGAGTTGTCTTTCCGCATCTTGGCGGCGAGATTATAAGCGTGTTAAAAAATTCATCCTCATCCCTGAGATACCTCATCACACCTCTTGCACAGCCTATCACTTCATGGGACACTCTTATATTTATAAAAGAAATGTAGCTTATATTCCTTATTTTTCCACTGTCCCATATTATCTTGCCTGCAACACCTACCCTGTGACCGCCCTCAACAGTGATAAACCCCTGCCGTATCTCCTCCTCAAAAGCATATCTTGAATAATTACTTATGTAGACCATTGCCTCTTTTATCTGAGCACAGCTCACCCGGTAAGCATTTTTTCTCTCCTTTGTCATCTCACCTCTGCACGAGATAAAATATTCCATAGAGTCGTACAATATCATAATTGGCATATTCACACGCAGCCTTACCTCCTGCAATTTTGAAAACTCAATATCACAAAATCTAAAAAGTTTTCTTATGTCAAGCGGCAGAAGTTTTATTATCTCATCTTTCTTTTTATCCACCATATCACCTCTCTACACCTTGTCTTGTATAGTTACATTTATATGTCCGTCCCACTTAAATATGTTAATCACTCTCAAATATATTAATCACTCTCAAGTATATTAATCACTCTCAAGTATGTTAATCACTCTCAAGTATGTTAATCACTCTCAAGTATGTTAAATTTATATTACCAGCCACCCTTAAGTGTCTGACGGTTCAACATTTAATCACCTGATTGCTAAACATCAACAAGTTTATTGCTTATATTTCATAAATGCTGTATTATTAAGTTGCTGAGGTTTTTTTGGCATTAAAAATTTTATCATCCAAAGACTTGAAAGTGAGGTTACAAAATGGAATACGGATTAATTGGAGAAAAACTAGGACACAGCTATTCAAAAGAAATTCATGAGAGTCTCGCTGACTATACATATGAGATACACCCTGTCAGCAAAGAAGATTTTGATGATTTTATGAGTAAGCATGAATTTAAATCGATAAATGTTACTATCCCTTACAAAAAGGATGTAATTCCTTATCTTGATGAACTTGACGAAAACGCAAAAGCCATCGGAGCAGTAAATACTATCGTAAATAAAGACGGAAAGCTCTACGGACACAATACTGATTTCTCAGGATTTATGTATATGCTCAAAAAACACAATATCAAGATAGAGGGTAAAAAATGTGTCGTACTCGGTGACGGCGGTGCATCAAAGGCTGTTGTTGCAGTCCTCAAAAAAATGGGAGCAAAAGAAGTTATCATCGTTGATATTATAAAGACAGAGTCAGCAATCACTTACGATGAGTGTTTTGCAAAACATACAGATGCAGAATTTATAGCAAACACAAGCCCTGTAGGTATGTTCCCTAAATGTGACGCTTCACCTGTTGACCTTACAAAATTCCCTAAATGCGAAGCAGTTGCAGATGTTATCTACAATCCGCTTGAGACAAAACTTGTCGCACAGGCAAAAGAACTCGGAATGACAGGTGTAAACGGTCTTGAAATGCTCGTCGCACAGGCACTTTACGCAGTAGAATTTTTCCTTGAGAAAAAACTTGATGAAGCTGAGATAGATAAGGTTTACAAAAAGATATATGCAGATAAACTTGCAGAGCAGGAGAAATAATTTCTGCTTTTATATTGACATAACAAAGCCCGACAGCAATGTATTTTAACATTACTGTCGGGTTTTCTATATTTTATCAACATATGCTATAGATTATATTTTATTCTTTTGCATATCCATGCGGATGATTTTTATGCCACTTCCAGGCTGTTGCGATTATCTCCTCAAGGTCTGCGTGTTCAGGTTTCCAGCCAAGTATGTTCTTTGCCTTTTCGCTCGATGCGATAAGTTTTGCAGGATCTCCTCCACGGCGTGGTGAAACAACTGCAGGGATAGGATGTCCTGTCACTTTTCTTGCTGTCTCAATTACTTCTTTTACGGTAAATCCTACACCGTTACCGAGGTTGAACACATCACTCTTTCCGCCGTCCATAAGATATTTAACTGCAAGTATGTGTGCCTGTGCAAGGTCTGTTACATGAATATAGTCTCTCACGCAGGTACCGTCTTTTGTATCATAATCATCACCAAAGATACTTATCGACTCTCTCTGTCCGTTAGGAACCTGAAGGATAAGTGGGATAAGATGTGTCTCAGGATTGTGAGCTTCTCCTATCTCTCCACTGACATGAGCTCCACAGGCATTGAAATATCTGAGTGCAACATAATGAACACCGTGTGCAACATCTGTCCATTTCATCATCTTCTCCATAGAAAGTTTTGTCTCTCCGTATGGATTTGTAGGTTCTGTCTTGTCCGACTCAAGAATAGGAATACTCTCAGGCTCTCCGTAAGTTGCCGCTGTCGAAGAAAATACGATTTTCTTAACATCATGCTCTACCATGCTCTGAAGAAGTACCTTTGTACCATAAAGGTTATTGTCATAATACTTCAACGGATTTGTCATGCTCTCGCCTACAAGTGAATTTGCGGCAAAATGAATTACCGCATCTATCTTTTCATTATCAAAGACACTGTCGATAAATTTCTTATCTCTTATGTCCCCCTGATAAAACTTTGCTTTTGGATTAACAGCTTCAATATGTCCAGTCTCAAGGCTGTCAGCTATAACTACCTCTTCCCCCGCATCAACAAGTTCACTGACTGTATGTGAACCGATATAGCCTGCTCCGCCTAATACTAATATTTTCATGAAAACCTCCCTTTCTGCGATATAAACCGCAATGCAACTTTTTTATAATTCCCTGAGTAATCATTATATTCCAACAGCTTTATTATGTAAAGTTGAAAATCTGTCAAGCTCATCCAATAAAACCTGCTCGGACAATATACTTACCGATTTCATTCCAAATTTAACGGCACCATCAACATTTTCTTCCCTGTCATCAAAGAAAATGCTCTCACTCTTATCAAGTCCGTATTTATCACACAATGCTTTATAAATATCC
>JBNMLR010000258.1:0-4231 GCA_050874945.1 Butyribacter sp.
ATCCGTGAGCTGATTTGGTGTTGTTGTGATTGTCATAAGTGATGAACCTATGATAAGAAATGTAAGTCTGAGTGCCATAAACACTGAACGTTTGACTCCCTCAAGTGTTATCGTAAATACCCACGCTTTTACAAGCACTACCTCTCCCGGTGTCCAGAACAGGTTTAACGCCGCCGTAAATATAAGCATGAACATGATAGGCTTAAGGCCTTTTACCATGAACTTAAATGGCACATGGGATATTTTTACAAGTATTGCAAAGAATAATGCTGCGATTATATATCCGCTAAATTTATTAAAGCAGAATAATGATATTAGATATGCTAATGTTCCAACCACTTTTACTCTTGGGTCAAGCCTGTGTATTACTGAATCTGTCGCATAATATTGTCCAATGGTAATATCTCTAATCATTTGTTCCCTTTCATATATTTATTAAAAATAGCATCTGCCGCTTCTTTCGGTGTTATACATTCCTGTTCTATCCCTGCTCCAAGAGCATTGAGTTTGTGTATGACATCTGTTGCCTGCGGCACGCCCAATCCGATTTCTTCAAGTTCCCTCTGATATTTAAACACTTTTCTGGGTTCGCCGTCAAGAACTATCTTTCCGTCATTCATTACTATCATTCTGTCAACATATTTTGCCACATCGTCCATGCTGTGGGACACAAGGAGTATCGTCATATCGTTTTCACGGTGAAGTTTTGCGAGAAGTTCTAGTATCTCATCCCTGCCTGCCGGGTCAAGACCTGCCATCGGTTCATCGAGTATGAGTATCTTCGGTTTCATTGCCAGCACACCCGCTATCGCAACACGCCTTTTTTGTCCTCCCGACAGTGCAAAAGGAGACGCATCGAGCAGGTCATCACCTATGCCGACCATTTTCAGAGCCTCAAAGGACCTCATCTCAACTTCAAGGTTATCAAGACCTAGATTTTTCGGTCCAAACTTCACATCCTCTATAACAGACACCTCAAACAGCTGGTGCTCCGGATACTGAAACACAAGACCAACATTCCCTCTAAGCTCTTTCATGGAAAATCCCTTATCATAAATATTTTTCTCTTCATAATAAATATTTCCCGATGTTGCCTTTTCAAGACCATTTAAAAGCTGCGTCAAAGTCGATTTGCCCGAACCTGTATGACCGACAAGACCGATAAACTCACCATCATTTATTATTAAATTTATATTGTCCAGAGCCTTCTTCTCCTCAGCAGTCCCTGCGGCATATACATAATCAACATTTTCAAGTCTAATTCCCATATCACCCTCCAAACCAACATATGATACACATCTACAATATTAATATCTAAAAATTATATACTATTTCACATACAATAAATATATCATACAATATACTTACTAAAAATAAAATATATTTCTATTTCATACGCTATAATAAAAATATCAACATCAATCTTTCTTTTTCCAATACCTTTAATAGATTTTGCAATGACTGCAAATAATATTAACAGGCATTCTGTATCCGTCAGTACTTAATGGTGGTCTTTTCACCATTTATGTACTGCTACGGAGACAGCATAGCGAAAGCGTGCCTGTGTTATTATTGCTGTCATTGCAAAATCCTCACAGCCTATTCAAAAATTCCACAAGCTCCTCCGCACTCAAAATATCCCTCGGTATATTCATACCTTTTTTATTCAGTTCAAGTGCTATCTTTGTTATCTCAGGTATCGTCAGCCTATATTGCTCAAGTTCCTCCGCATTTGCAAATATCTGTCTCGGTTTTCCCTGCATCTGAACTTTTCCGTCTGACATTACATAAACATAATCTGCCCCGACTACCTCTTCCATGTAATGTGTTATGAGTATGACCGTTATCCCCTCTTTTTTGTTAAGTTCGGTTATTGTATCTATTACCATCTTGCGGCCTACCGGGTCAAGCATTGCCGTCGGCTCATCAAGTATGATGCACTTTGGTTTCATTGCCATTATTCCGGCTATCGCAATCCTTTGTTTCTGACCGCCTGACAAATGATTTGGTGACGATTTTCTATATTCATACATCCCTACTGTTTTTAGGCTTTTTTCTACTCTTTGCCATATTTCTTCTGTTGGCACTCCGACATTTTCAGGACCAAATCCCACATCTTCCTCAACCACATTTGATATTATCTGATTGTCGGGATTTTGAAATACCATTCCCGCAGTCTGTCTTATCTTTAAGTCATTGTTATAATCAGAAGTATCCATTCCATTTACAAATAATGTTCCCTCCGTGGGAATAAGAAGTGCATTGAGATGTTTTGCAAAAGTGGATTTTCCTGAGCCGTTTGCTCCAAGCACCGCGATAAAATCTCCTGCTTTCACTTTGATGTCGACACCGTCAAGTGCCCTTTTTATCTCTGTTATTTCCCCATTTTCATCGCGCCTTGAATACTCGTGCACAAGCCCTTTTGCTTCTATCATATTTTCCATGCTGTCACCAACTTTCGATTTGCCAATTTTCATATATAAAGATGTTGGGGTCAATAAGTTTCCCTGCCTTATATTTTATCATATATCAAAACAGGCTACCACATATGTGATAGCCCTATTTTATATTTTCTTATTTGAATTATACTAACTCAATAAGTACTTCCATAGCTGCGTCACCTTTACGCTGACCAATCTTTACGATACGTGTGTAACCACCGTTGCGGTCTGTGTACTTAGGTGCGATCTCATCGAGAACCTTAGATACAACATCAACTTTCTTTGTATCTTTTCTGCGGCTCTGCTTGTCAGCAGGAACTTCTGTAACTGTGAAAAGAGTTTTCTGCATCTGTCTTCTTGCATGAAGTCTTGAAGGCTGGTCTTTCTTAATCTCCTTCTCTACTTCGTCATAAACTGTAACTTTCTTACCGTCTACAACTTCTTTAACTCTCTTACCATCTTTATCTTTACGAGCTACCTTAGCAGTAACTTTCACTGTATCAAAATTATTGCACTCTTTTACGCCTAAAGCAATGATACCTTCTGCAATCTTACGGATTTCTTTTGCCTTAGCTTCCGTTGTAACAATCTTGCCATAGTATAACAAATCTGTTACCTGATTACGAAGCAATGCTTTTCTCTGACTGGAAGTTCTTCCAAGTTTTCTATAGCCTGCCATGTGTGCTTACCTCCTAATTAATCTTCGCTTAAGTTAAATGAAAGGTTTAACTCTTTCAATTTAGCTATAACTTCTTCTAATGACTTACGTCCAAGGTTTCTAACTTTCATCATATCCTCAGATGTGCGGTTGCAGAGTTCACCGACAGTATTGATACCGGCTCTCTTTAAACAGTTGTATGAACGAACTGAAAGTTCAAGCTCATCAATGTTCATTTCCTTCACCTTATCTTCAGTATTGTCCGGTTTCTCGGCAATAACCTGAATATTAGATGTCTTATCTGAAAGGTTGATGAATGATTTTAAATGATCGCTCTGAACCTTTGCTGCAAGACTTACAGCATCTGTAGGCTCAATAGTACCATTTGTATATACTTCTATTGTTAACTTATCGTAATCAGTTATCTGACCAACACGAGTATTCTCAATCTTGATGTTTACTCTCTCTACCGGTGTAAAGATAGAATCAATTGCAATTACATTGATAGGTAAATCTTCTCTTTTATTTTTATCAGAGCTGATGTAACCACGACCATTTACAATTGTCATCTCGATATATAATTTGCAATCAGGACCGCCACTAAGTGTAGCTATAACCTGATCCGGATTCATAATCTCGATATCCTGATCTACCTGAATATCTGCTGCTGTTACGACACATTCTCCAGACGCTTCGATATAAGCTGTCTTTGTCTCATTTGTCTCGCTGTTGTTTTTGATAGCAAGACTCTTGATGTTCATGATGATCTCAGTAACATCTTCCTTTACTCCCGGAATTGCAGCGAATTCATGAACCACGCCGTCAATTTTAATATGACTAACGGCTGTACCCGGCAATGATGAAAGCATAATTCTTCTAAGAGAATTACCCAAAGTTGTACCATATCCTCTTTCCAGAGGTTCAACTACAAACCGTCCATATCTTTTATCTTCTGAAATCTCAGCTATCTCAATATTTGGTTCTTTAAAATCAAGCACTCTAAGTACCTCCTTTTGGGTGTTATGCTTTGCTGCCAGTTAATATTACTTAGAATATAACTCGACGATAAGCACTTCATTTACAGGAACATCAATCTGCTCTCTTGTAGGAATTTCCTTAACAACTCCTGAAA
>JBNMLR010000259.1:0-4231 GCA_050874945.1 Butyribacter sp.
ATCTTTTTAACCTCTTTTCTTAAATTTTGCTTTAATCCATATAATGATATGGAGTTCAGACCTATAAGCCCTATATCACAATATGGACTTTCCGCCTACATAAATAATTATATACAAATAGTCGAAAAAAGCAATATAATAGATACTGTTTTTTTTGTTGTACAATAAAAATTCACACTTTGTTTATTTATTTTACATTATTTTACATTCAGATAAGTCCCCATCCCTGTCTTTTTCCAGGAAGTTCTTCTCCATTTATCTCCTCAGAATACTTAGTTATATACGCGATCAGCTTCTCCCCGTACATATTTTCATCATTTCTTTTTATGATTCCCCACTCCATGATACACGCTGCATATCCCGAAACAAGCGGTGCCGCAAAAGAAGTTCCGGTCTTTCTTACATATCCTCCGCCATACCCTGCCGCCAAAACATCAACACCATCTGCCACTACAAGTGGGGCAAGTCTTCCGTCAGCCGTAAATCCCCGTCCCGAAAAAGCCGCCACACTTTCCGATGTCCGGTTATATGCTCCAACAGACAGCACTTTTTCTGCCGTTGCAGGAATTGTCACCGTGGTATCGGGTGACGGTCTTAAAAATCCCGTTGACAGACCTATTGCTTCTATTGTAGGAAGCCACATGTCCACAACTCCGCACTTTATTTTGCCCGATATTTCAAATTCAATACTCCATATCCCTGACAAGACATAATTTAAGTTTTTTCCTGCTCCAAACTGCACCTCTATAAGCTGTTTTCCATTGTACGGTGTCGGCATCACCATGACGCTGTCTATATTTTCACGCTCTGAATTTATACTCACGCTCTCCGAAATGTTTATTCTCTTTCCTGACGGAGTATTTAAAAATATTTCAAATTCATCCTGAAAATATTTCCAGATAAAAAGTCTCATGTTTCTCTCATTTTCACCTATCGCAAACTCCGTTCTGCCATTCCCCGTACTGCTTACGCCAATCCTTACATGGTGTCTTGACTCCCCCTCATTTCCGGCTGCAACAACTATCATATTTTTCCATATACCGTTTATATCCGTTATATAATTTTCAAACAATGTATTTCCGTCATGTGCTCCCTCGTTCGTGCCGTAGCTTAAGTTTATGACTATCGGTTTTTGCAATTCTATCGCTTTTCTGAGTGCATAATCAATCCCCTCCATTATATCTATTGTTCTTGTATATCCTCCGCTTCCATCCCCGGTTCTTTTTAATGCCACAACGATAAGTTCAGCCTGATAAGCACTCCCCCTTACGACATTTCCCCTGCTGTCCGTTCCGTCACCTGCCGCCACCGATGCAACCGCCGTTCCATGACCGCCCGTTCCGTCACTTGCAGGAACTATCATCTGTGCAAACTGCCTGTTACCCGTATCTATCGCATTGTTTATGTCCGTGCTGTCATACTCCGCCCCAAAACCGTAGCCTGACGGACTTCTCCCCTCTGCCGCTTCGCCCTCTATATTCTGGTTCCAGAGATAACTTATCCTCGTCTTTCCATCACCGTCCCTGAACGCAGGATGAAAATAATCAATCCCGCCTTGTGTTATATTTTTTAATAATATTTCTTATAGTGCTCTCATTCCACCTTTTCAGTTCAGTATCCTTTCCACCCTCTGCACTTATTTCTCCGCTTTTTAAATATTCACCCGGTGGATTTATTCTTTTCATATAAAGTATGTCTGTTATATCCTTTATACTTCTGCCATCCTCATACATTTTTATTATCTGACTGACTATCCTGTATGTCTTTTCCTCTCTCTTTAAAATCCTTATATCGTTTTCATAAACAATCTTATAACCATACGGCGGTCTGCTGCCAAGATAATTTCCCTCTTTTTTCTTAATCTCTTTTGCAAATTTTACTTTCATCCCTATATCACACGCATACAGCTCGTTCACGAGATTTTTAAGATTAACCGCAAACTCTTTCTTTCCAAACATATCCGCAAGCGAATCATAACCATCCGATACTGATATAAAACGCACACCGAGCAGAGGAAAATTTTTTTGCAAGAACTCTCCCGTGTCAATGTGGTTTCTGCCAAATCTCGACAAATCCTTAACTATCACGCAGTCAATCTTCTTTGCAAGAATATCCTCATACATCCGCTTAAAACCCGGTCTGTCAAAGTTCATACCGCTCTTGCCAAAATCACTGTAACACCCGACAATCTCAATATCATCCGTAACCTTTGCAAACTCTCTGCATATAAGAAACTGATTATCAAGCGACTCAGCCTTTCTCCCGCTCCCCCTGACAGAAAGCCTCGCGTAAATGCCTGCTCTATAAATCTTCATTCTTCACTCCTATTCACCTTTTCAAACAACTCCCTATCCACTATCGCAAGCTCCCTCTTTTCACACCTAATCCTGTCCCCATCCTCTGTCTTAACCGATTTTTTTATCTTATAATTCAGCTTTTTACTTTTTGACTGCACGAGCACCCCCGCATATATCTCATTTGTAAGTATTCTTTTTACCATCTGCGGATACCATTTCTTTTTGCCATTGTCAGCCTGCCAAAGTGCAAATGGTGTTTTATAAGCACAGTCCTGACTTTTTCTGTACTCAAACGGTGTCATTATTTCCATTTCATTTAATCTGTCCGCTATCGCCTGCAATGACTCTTTTTCTGCCCTGAGCCTAAATATCATTTTTATTATGTCTTTTACATTATCATCAGGTACAAGTTTCTTTTTATCCTCAGGACTTTTCAGATAACCGTAAGGTGCAAATGCCCCGACATACTCTCCGTTTTTCATGCATACCTCAAGTCCGGTTCTGACTTTCAATGATATGTCCCTTGAATACTCATCATTCACTATGCTTTTCATATACATATAAAACGGCGAATACAGTTCATTATCACAATTCTGTGAATCATAACCGTCAGCAACCGATATAAAACATACATTTTTTCTTTTTAAATAAGACTTTATCATTCTTCCAACTTCTATATAATCCCTGCCAAACCTTGATAAATCTTTTACGATTATACAGTTTATTCTGCCGTTTTCAATATCACACATCATTCTTTTATACTGTGGTCTTTTTGCGTCAAGGCCGCTGTAACCGTCATCTATATATAAATCCTTTAAAATTATGTCTTTTCTCTTTTTAACATACTCTTCAATTATTTTCTTCTGATTGTATATGCTGTCACTGTAATATCTGTTTTCTTTTCTGTCAGCCTTGCTAAGTCTTATATATCCTGCGGCATTATATACGGTATTTTTATTATGCATGACAGCTTTATTACACAAAATATTTTTATCATGCATGGCAGCTTTATTATACAGAGTATTTTCATTTTGCATGACAGCTTTATTATTCAATGTATTTTTATTATACTCGGCAGCTTTATTATTCAATATATTTTCGTTTTGCATAGCAGCTTTATTACACAAAGAATTATCATCAGGCACGCCAGCTTTATTACTAATATTCTTCTTAACACGCTCCCCCGAATCCACAATCCCCACAAGCACACCTTTGCCGCTAAGCCTGTTTTCCTGTATGTTCTCCTGCATTATGCCAAGTTCACTCTGCGTATCCGGTGCGTCACTTTTTTCTGTGACAGCTACCTTTGTCACTTCTCCCGTAGGATAAACCCTCCTCGGTTCTTCAATATATATCACCTCAGGCACATTTCTCAGCTCATCAAGATATGCGGCATCTATATCGACCACCGCATACTGTGCGAGCAGTTCGGACACCTTTACATCCTCTGCTATCGCCCTCACCCCGTCAAGACTCCCATAATATTTGACTATTACTTTCACATCGGCCTCCAAAATATCTTACTTTCTTATACGCCAGTATATGATGACTTTTTCAGATTCACTGACATATATCCTCTTTACAAATATATTCAGCAACATCTCTCTGTCTACATCTGTTTTTATATTTTGGGAAAGTTTTTCAAAAGTCTCCATCTTTCTGTTTTCTCTATGCCCTGCGGTCTTTTTTTCTCTGTCACCACAATATGTCTCCTCATAAAATACCGCCTTAAGCCTGTCAAAAAAAAGCTGATACAACCTGTCGGTCATTATCAGCTTTTTTTCTTTTCCGTTACATTTTCGGCAGCACAGCCAGCCTTTCTTTGCCCTGTCCGATACAAGGGCATTTCCACATATCCCACATTTTGTAATGCCGTGAAAAATATGCCTTGCACTGTTTTTTCTGTGACTTTTTCTATAATATCTCACTATGTC
>JBNMLR010000260.1:0-4228 GCA_050874945.1 Butyribacter sp.
GTATAACACAGTTGTATCAGAAAGATACCTAGTGATCACCAGGCGATTTCAAATTTTGCCTACAATTGCAGTGATACTAATATGGAGTTAAATATCCATATTTGCAGTTGCAAATTTTAATCGTTTTGGAGGAAAAGACAAATGAATACTTTAAAAGCAGAGAAAAGAAACGCAAAGGCTAAGGCATTAAGAAGAGAGGGTTATGTAACAGGTAACCTTTTTGGAAGAGAGATAGATGGCTCTATTCCTGTTAAGATGACACAGAAAGATGTAAGTGATGTATTGCGTTACAATGACAAAGGAAGCCAGTTGTTCCTTGAAGTTGAGGGAAAGAAATATGATGTAGTCATCAAGGAAATAGATTATGACAATATGGCTAAACATGTTTTAGATATAGAGTTTCAGGCTTTAGTAAGCAATGAGAAAATTCACAATACTGCTGAGATTACCTTAATTAATAAAGAGAAAGTAGTTGAGGGTGTTCTTGAAGAATTGCTGGAGGAAGTATCATATAAAGCATATCCTGCTGACCTGGTTGACAAGATTAAGCTTGATGTTGGAAGTCTCAGACTTGGTGATACGATAAGAGTCAAAGATCTTGACATTTCAAAGAATGATAAGATTGAGGTTACAACAGATCCTGAGACGATAGTTGTAAATGTTATCGCATCTAAGAATAATCAGGAAGATGAAGATGAGGAAACCGTAGAAACAGCAGACTAAACCGAGCTGAAAGCGAGGAACACTTCTTGAATGAAAATTCAAGAAGGTATTAAAAGCTGAAAGCGAGGGACACTTCTTGAATGAAAATTCAAGAAGATATTAAAAGCTGAAAGTTAAAAAACAGCCTTAAAAAGGCATAATAAAATCAAAAGTCAGGGTGTAAAAGCTCTGGCTTTTCTTTGTATTTGAGAGTGAAGTCAAAGTGGCTCTGAACACTTTACTTATAGAAATCACATCAGAGTTTTGTGTCTGATACAAAACTGATATGTGCAGTAAGCTGCAAGGAAATGGAGGAAAATCATGGAATACTTAAAAATCATAATCCCAATATTAGTGGGAGCATTAATAGGATATTGCACAAACTATATTGCTATTAAAATGCTTTTCAGACCCAGAAAACCTGTATTTGTGTTTGGAAAGAAACTGCCTTTTACACCGGGTGTCATTCCAAAAAATCAGCCGAGGATAGCATCAGCCGTTGGAAAAGCAGTGGGACAAAATCTATTTACAAATGATGATATAGTGGCAGCCATAACAGAGTCAGATTTGAAAAAACATTTATCTGAAAAGATAAAGGAAACTGTTTTTGACAATGACAGTTCATTCAAGGACTATATAATAGAGTACAGCCTTAAGAAAGCAAATGGAAAAGCTTCTGAAAATAAAAACGAACTGTCAAAAAATACGGAATATGAATCCGAAGATTACGAAACCATAATAGAAGAAACAGAGTATAAAAGCGATTATGACAGGCTCAAAGACAAAGTAAGTGATGTTATAACCTCAAAGATAATAAATGCATTTGAAAAGGTAGACTTAAATGCATTGGTGTCACAGATAGCAGGGAAGACGCTTGCTGAAAAAGTAAAAGGCACAATGATGGAAATGTTTTTAAATGAGTCAACAATATCCACTATGTCAGCACCTATCGGAAATGCATTAGCTGAGTATATAAAAAATCACGGTGAGGAATTTATATATCCGTTAGTTGATGCCGAGGTCATATCATTTATGGAAAAACCCGTAAACGAAAATCTTTCTGAAATCGGGCTTGATACGGATATATTAGAATCTGTGTTGGAAAAAATATTTGATGCGGTTATCTCAAAGGGCGGAGATATGATTTCTGAATATATTGACATACCAAAGATAGTTGAGGACAAGATAAACGGGATGGAAGTAAGCGAACTTGAAGACCTTGTTATGCAGGTAATGAAAAATGAACTTCAGACTGTTATAAATCTTGGTGCCGTTATCGGTGCTGTTATCGGAGTGATAAATATATTTGTTGCCCTGTAAGAATTTAAACATATCTCACCTGCGTAAAACTGCCCGGTTAATCAAAATTTATACGCCATATATTGGTAATGATACATTGTATCAATAACCTTATTGACTGCAAATGCTAATTAGTGTAGCATTAGAATATAAGTTAGGTGTATCTAACTAAAGTTTTACAATGTTAATCAGAGCGGATGCTGACTGATAACATTTGCAGGAGGTTATATGAAGACAAATGTACTCTGTTTATTGAAAGATATGGATAAGAAAGATGTGGGATTACAGCTTGCATTACAGTGTGCTCCCGTGATAACGGGGATAAAAGTTTCCAATCTTTTTATAATTGATAAAAATAAGGTGGAGGAGCTCTATGACATTATAGATGGGACGGATGTATCAGCATATTTTCTGTATGAGGATGAGACTAAGGCAAACATACTTTTATACAGAAAAAATGAACTTCAGCAATATCTTTTCCAAAAAGAAAACAGGCAGTTTGTAAGAAAACTTGGTTATGACAGTGTTTATCTTGATGAGCTGCTGCCGGAATTTGCGACACGCTTTTCCATGTATCAGACTACGCAGGAGGGTTTCCCACATGAGATGGGAATATTACTGGGCTATCCGGTAGAGGATGTAGAGGGATTTATAATCAACAACGGAAAAAATGAATTATATACGGGTTATTGGAAAGTGTACGATAATCTTCCCGAAAAATTAGTTCTTTTTAATTATTACGAAGCGGCAAGAGAGCATTTTATCTGCCTTGTGGCAAAAGGAATGAATATGAATACTATTCTTATGCTGTATAGCCGGGCGAGAAAAAAATACTTGCAATTTCAGATGAACTGATGTAATATATTCAAAATGAACTATTAAAAACTCTTTGCACTGCATATATTTACTACAGTACAAACTGAACAGGCCGACAGGAGCCGGGTCGCATTAGTGACAGTGGATTATTATGGTTGCTATATAGTTATAGCCTATATGAATTTTATCATATATCGTCAGATAAACGATGATACAGACTATTATATCCACGGGACAGTAGTTACTTATACTGACCCGTGGTCTTTTTTACTCAAATTTTGAAAGTGAAAATCCGGGACAGTATGGATTTTCACTTTTTTAATGTTATCGGAAACTTCTCGTTGCATATAACATAAAAAAGTGAGTAAAAGGAAAAGAGCGTGCTCAGTTAAAAAGGAGAAATTATTATGACGAATGTAAATGATTATGAAAAGACAGCAATGAAAGTTTCAACAATGAGTGTTATATGGAATTTATTATTATCAGCAGGAAAGCTTTTTGCCGGAATTTTTGCAAATTCAGGAGCTATGATAAGTGATGCGGTTCATTCTGCGTCTGATGTTTTCAGTACGGTTATAGTAATGATAGGAGTAAAAATATCGGGAAAAGATTCTGACAACGACCATCCATACGGGCATGAAAGACTTGAATGTGTAGCGGCAATAATTCTTGCCACGGTACTTGCGGTTACAGGCATAGGTATCGGATATGGTGCAGTTGTAAAAATCATGGCTGGGAATTATAATGTTGTGATGCCGGGGATTTTGGCACTTGTAGCGGCAGTTGTATCAATATTGGTAAAAGAGCTTATGTTCTGGTACACGAGATACTATGCAAAGCAGATAGATTCGAGTGCACTTATGGCTGATGCATGGCACCACAGGTCAGATTCTCTTTCTTCAATCGGTGCTCTTATAGGTATTATCGGTGCAAGGCTTGGATTTGGGATAATGGAGCCTTTGGCATCTGTTGTTATATGTGTTTTCATTGAGAAAGCTGCGTATGACATATTTATGGATGCAGTAAACAAAATGGTTGACAAGTCATGTGATGATGAGACAATAGAAAAAATAAAGGCGTGTGCGATGAATATACCCGGAGTTGAGAATATAGACCTTTTAAGAACAAGGGTATTTGGAAATAAAATATATGTCGATATGGAGATTGCTGCAGACGGAAATAAATCATTAAATGAAACACACGCTGTTGCAGAGAATGTGCATGACGCCATAGAAAAAGGATTTCCAAAAGTAAAACATATTATGGTTCATGTTAATCCGGCAGAAAAATAACGATGAGTATAGTGTAAAAATTTTAAAAAAATCACACTGAGGATTTATGCTTAGTATAAATCTGTTATACAGAAAAACGCAGGAATGATGGTTAGTATTAAAAATCCATATATGCAAGA
>JBNMLR010000261.1:0-4192 GCA_050874945.1 Butyribacter sp.
ACCTATAGCACTTAGCAGTATATTGCAGCAGATGTTCAATGCCGTTGATGTGGCGGTAGTCGGAAGATTTGCGAGCAGTACGGCGCAGGCGGCAGTCGGCGGAAACGGGGCACTTATAAATCTGCTGTTAAATCTTTTTATAGGAATTTCAGTCGGAGCAAATGTTGTCATTGCAAAATACATAGGGCAGGGCAGAACCAACAGGATAAAAGGTGCAGTGCATACGGCAATGCTCATTGCATTTTTCAGCGGTATAATATTGCTTGTACTTGGTATCTCGGTTGCAAAACCGATACTTGAACTTATGGGAACACCTTACGATGTTATAGACCAGGCGGTGCTTTATCTTAGGATATATTTTGCAGGAATGCCGTTTATAATGGTTTACAACTTTGGTGCCTCGATATTAAGAAGTATCGGTGATACAAAAAGACCTCTTATCTGCCTTGTTGTTGCAGGAGTGACAAATGCTGCGATAAACCTTACACTGGTAATCGTTTTTCATATGGGAGTTGCAGGTGTAGGCATTGGAACGGTTGTTTCAAATATGATAAGTTCTTCCATGGTCATTTATTTCCTTATAAAAGAAAAAGATCCGATAAAACTTTATCCAAAAGAGCTTAAAATACATAAGGTCGAACTTATAAGAATGTTAAAGATTGGTGTGCCGGCAGGACTTCAGTCAATGGTATTTTCTTTCGCAAATGTGTTTATACAGGCGGAGTTAAACAAATATGGCTCAGATGCGGTTGCGGGTTCGGCAGCAGGTCTTAATTATGAATATATAGCGTACTTTATGATTTCTGCTTTTAACCAGGCAACAATGACATTTACAAGCCAGAACTTTGGTGCGAAAAAGTATGACAGGTGTAAGAAGATATACAGGATAACAATGACACTTGCGATAGTCGTTACAATAGTAATGTGCGGATGTTTCCTGCTGTGGAAAGGATTTTTTATAGGCATATTCACCTCAGAGCCAAAAGTAGTGCATTATGCGGCGGTAAGAATGATGCGTCTTTTAAGTTTTTATTTCCTTATCCCTACATATGAGATAGCCGGCTCGACATTAAGAGGAATGGGATATTCAATGACACCTGCCGTTATAACGGTGTTTGGAACGTGTGTTTTCAGACTTGCATGGATTTATACCGTGTGCAGAAAGTTTAAAGGTTTTGAAGTCCTGATGAATGTTTATCCGGTTTCATGGGTTATAACAGGCTCACTTGTGCTTTTGAGTTATTATGTTATAAGACGGAAAGTGTTTAATAAAAACAGTGCAGGATAATACCTCGGATTTAGCGGTATTTCAGATATTCAATAAATTTCTTTGTCGCAAGTGAGGCATTTTTACTGCTTTTTAGTGCAAGACCTATCTGTCTTGTTGCAGGGACATCGAGAGGTCTTGTCACGATATTAAAAGGCTTTTTCTGCAATATAAGCTCAGGCAGGATACTGACTCCGAGTCCGTGTTCGACCATCGACATTATGGCATAGTCATCCCATGTCGTAAACTGTGCATTCGGTGTAATATTGTTTTCTTTGAAAATTTCAGAAATTTCCGTGTTTTTATCTTTTTCAAGCAGCATAAAAGGTTCCTTTGAAAGTTCTTTCAAAGGAACTTTTTCGTATTTTAGGAGCGGATGTTCGTTTGGCAGTATTGCAAGAAAAGCGTCCTCCTCAAGAAAAATTGTCTCAGTCCCCAGAGAAGCGGGCAGGCAGATAAAACCGCAGTCCGCCCGTCCATTATCCAGCTCTCTATTTCGTCATAATCACCGATAAGAAGTTCATATTCAATATTCGGATAATCCTTTTTAAATTCCATTATGATATTTGGAAGCCAGTAGGTTGCAACACTTGAGAATGTACCTATTCTTATAATGCCTGATGACAGGTCATTTAAGTTGTCGGCTTCCATCTGTAATCTGTCAAAATCATCACACAGTCTCTTGGCAAAAGGAAGAAGTCTTAATCCGTCAGATGTAGGTTTTACACCGGAATGATCCCTTTCAAGCAGACACATATTCCATTCTTTCTCGAGGTCACCGATCATTCTGCTGATGCCTGACTGGGAATAATTTAAAACTTCCGATGCTTTGGTAAAACTTCCGTATTCAACTGTTTTGACAAATGACATATATTTCTGAATGTTCATTTCCATAATGGTAATTCTCCGTTCGTATTTAATGTACTCTATCAGGAAAGTAGCACAGCGAATTGCGAATATCCGCCTGACTATAAACTTTTATGCCGCTGTCCGCACCTCAGGTGTGAACAGTAACACTATTTATCATAGATAAATATATATTTAGGAGAGAATGATTGTCAAGTTTTTATTTTGTGATAATGTAACAGTTTTGCCATAAAAAATAGCCTTTTATTTATGAATGTAATAAGTTAAAGGTTAGACTGTTACATTGATTATATGAATTTCTCCAGTTCATGCAGAAAATCTTCCTCGACAGCCACAAGGTCATGTGCTATTGAGAGACTTGCGTTGTCGGCATCGGAATAATCATTTATATGTTTGCTTATCGTTTCTATTCCCATGTTGCAGCCTTTCATCATTATCTTTGCAATCTGTCCGTCATCATCATTTACGAGAAGTTTAATATCGGTGGAGATTTTTGCAAAGAAATCAACAACGGGCAGAGGGTCTTCTTCTCTGGAATTATTTTTGGCAAGTTCCTCGTGGCTCTTATCACCAAGACTTATATGTCTGTCATTGTATTTATTCAGCATTGCTTTCATGTCTTCGCTGTGAACATAGGGCATTACCTGTTCGATACTGTTGGTAGCCATTTTACATCCCGAATTGCAGCTTTTTAATAATTTAATTGTATTATTTTCCATATTTATCACTCACTTTCCATATATTATAAATAAATGATTGCTAAACCTGTTATACGCTGATAAAAAAAACGAATGGTATAGCTTGAAAATAGAATTTTCCTGCTGTTCGTTTCAGTCATATAATTTTTATCAAAAATAATTGTATGCAAATATACATTATTTTTTTGCAAGTTACATTCATAAAGTTTCGCAAATGCTTAAAATTATATATATTTGAAATATAGTATTAACTTGTTATGAGATAAATATGTATTTAGATAAATATTCGTGGTTTTATTAAATGAAAATATAATAAGTTATGCTGAAAACATAGTATTTAATGCTGGAAAATCATTATTAAGAATATTCACGATGTAGTGTTATGTCAAAAGCTTAAGCAAGTAAGAGGTGGAAATTTTATATCAATCTCTGTGTCAAAGTAGTCACAGCGAAAATAATTTGAAAAATAAGGAACTTGACATATCAAAAAAATGGTGTATGATATAAAATGCAACTTAGTTGCAAATGTAAATGACTTGCAAATTAAAAATTGAGGAGTAGAAGATTATGTTTGAAGTAATAGAAGATACACTTATTGATGGTGTGAAACTTGTACCGTTTTTATTTATCACATATCTTTTTATGGAAATTCTTGAACATAAAATGAACAATAATCTCAGAGAAAAGATTGCGAAAGCCGGAAAGACCGGACCTGTATGGGGCGGTATCTTAGGTGTGATACCACAGTGCGGATTTTCAACGGCGGCGGCGAGTCTTTATTCGGGAGGTATCATAACGGTTGGAACGCTTATTGCCGTGTTTATGTCAACCTCTGATGAAATGCTGCCTATACTTATATCGAGGGAAGTGTCAGTCGCAACGATATTTAGGATATTAGGCACAAAAGTGGTTATTGCAGTAATCTCAGGTCTTGTGGCAGAGTATTTTTATATAAAGATATTTATGAAAAAAGAAAGAGACCCTGATATTCATGTGGTATGTGAGGAAGAACACTGCCATTGTGAAGACGGTTCGTTTATCTCAGCAGTAAAGCATACTGTTAAGATTGCAATATATATTATCCTTATCTCATTTGTGTTAAATCTGATAACACATTTCTGGGGGATTGAAAACATCAAGGGACTTTTTTCGGCAATGCCGATGTTAGAACAGCTTTTGTCTGCACTTGTTGGTCTTATACCAAACTGTGCTTCGTCGGTTGTGATAACGGAATTTTATCTTGACGGAGTTATAAGTGCTGGTGCGATGATGGCAGGACTTCTTGTAAACGCGGGAGTCGGTATGCTCGTGCTTTTCAGATTGAACAGGCATATAAAACAAAATCTTAGTATAGTAGGAG
>JBNMLR010000262.1:0-4182 GCA_050874945.1 Butyribacter sp.
ATATGAGTGAAACGAACAGCGAGGAAACCTGTTTACGAGCTGACATTTATTTTAGCTGAATATATTTGATAAATTAAGGAGTAAAAAATGATAAAGTTTAATAATACGGCAGTAATGAATTTTGAAAATGCGATGCGTGGTGCAAGAAATCCGTTAAACAGTTGGGCGAGAAGCGACAGCAGTTATGATGAAAATGGAAACTTTGTTTTTGGTTCAAATGACCTCGATCTTGCAAAAAGGTTATGTCAGGCTGGAAATGACCACAGAAAATTTATAAGACAGATATTTATCTCGGTAGATATAACTGCACCTATTTACTGGTGGAAAGAGTACGATACATACAAGGTAGGTACAGTGGCAAATTCGACGAGTACCATGCATAAGATACACAGCAAGCCGTTTGAACTTGCTGATTTCAGCACAGACCATATGACTGACGAGGCACTTGATACGATGAAAGTTATGGTAGAGTCACTTGAAGAAATAAGACTTAAATATATGGAGACAAAAGATAAGGCACTTTGGTACAGTCTTATACAGCTTTTGCCTGAGAGTTATCATCAGATGAGAACCTGTACGATGTCATACGAAAATGCCATAGCAATGTATAATGCAAGACACAATCATAAACTTGAGGAATGGCATACATTTTGTGACTGGGTATGTGAACTGCCTTATTTTACGGAACTGTTTCCATTTGTCAAAAACGGGGAACAGGCAGATTAAGTAATTGGTATTTATTATAAATGACAAAAATTAGGAGGACATAACGATGGTAAAAAAGGGAATTAAAGGACATGGAGAAATAGTAGTAACATCAGCACTTTCGGCTGAGAGAATGGGCAGCGGAGTATTGGATGTATTTGCAACTCCGGCAATGCTTGCACTTATGGAAAACACAGCATATAAGAGTGTTCTGCCATATCTTAATGAGGGATGCGGAACAGTCGGAACAAAAGTAGACATAGAACATATTGCTGCATCACCTGTCGGAATGAGAGTAGAATGCGACACTGAGCTTATCGAGGTAGACGGAAGAAGACTTGTGTTTAAGGTAGAGGCAACTGATGAAAATGGTCTTATCGGAAAAGGTACACACGAGAGATTTATCATAGAGAGCGAGAAATTCCGTGAAAAGACATACAATAAATTAAAGAAAGATGGAAAGTAATTAAGGAATAAAACAAAATTGAATATTATATAAAGGAAAACTTTCAAGTAAAGCTGCAATTAAAAACTTTAATAATAAGAAGAATCGTTGTATCAGTATGTAAGATGCTGGTGCAGCGGTTCTTCTTTTTGTTTATCATATTTTTTGAGTGTTCAGTACCCAAAAATGGTTATTTTGTATAAAAAATCGGTGTTTTTATTGATTGATATATTGAAAATGTATATAATATTAAACAAACAGTACAAGGAGAAAGAAGGTATGCAAATGGATAAGTACAGAGTGTTGCTGGCAGGAAATAACAGGACTTTTATAGGAGATATTTTTAATAATGCACAAAAGAATTTTGAGCTGCTAAGTTCGTCGATGAGTTTTTTAGATATGAAAAATCATCTGAACGTATGTGACCCGGATATTATAATTTATTGTGCATCTAACGAGTCGAGGGAAGATATTTTAAAACTTGTCGAACTTAAGAGACAGATAACAAGACAGGATGTCGTATTTGTGCTGACGGGAACTCAGAGAGATTGTGAACTTTTTCAAAAGCTTGCCGTTTATATGGTTGACATTGCTATTGTCAAACCGTCAAGCGTTGAAGAGATAACAAACAAAGTTTTGGAATATATGGATAAAAAGAAGCAGGAGGAACAGGCTCTCAAAGAAGAAATGGAAAGGCTTGAAAAGATTAAGCAGGAAAAGAGAAGAAAACACGTGCTTGTTATAGATGATGATCCATCTGTCTTAAGACTTATAAAAGAGTATCTGCATGAGGAATACAATGTCGCAACTGCGATAAGCGGAAAGATAGCATACAAGTTTTTGAATGAGAAAAAGACCGATCTTATATTGCTTGATTATGAAATGCCTGTCGAGAAAGGACCGGAGGTTCTTGAAAATTTAAAAAAGAATAATATGATAAACGGCATACCGGTGCTGTTCCTTACAGGAATAACGGAGCGTGAAAAGATAGAGAAAGCGTTGAGATTAAGACCGCAGGGTTATCTGCTTAAACCTGTTGATAAAGAAAAGCTTATAGGAACGATAGAAAAATTTATTGGATAGGGGGACTCGTATGGGACTTGAATTAACGGATTTTACAGAAATTTCAGTTTTACAGAGACTTCAGGATTCATTTTCAAAAATGGCAGGTGTTGCAGCCATTACAACTGATTCACAGGGAAAACCGGTTACGGAGGGTTCAGGCTTTACAGATTTTTGCATGAAATATACGAGACAGTCTGAGTTAGGATGCAGGAGATGTGAGATGTGTGACAGCATGGGTGCTAAAGAAGCTATGGTAGACGGTTGTGCTGCTACATATAAATGTCATGCCGGACTTATTGATTTCTCGGCACCGGTGATTATAAAAAATGTGCTTATCGGATGTATTATCGGGGGACAGGTTTTAATAAAAAAACCGGAGTATGAACAGATAAGGAAAACGGCAGAGGAACTTGGCATAGACCCTGACAAATACTGGGAGGCGGTACAGAAAGTTCCGATTATGTCTAAAGAAAGGATTCAGGGAGCGGCAGACTTTTTATATATTATGGCAGGAGTTTTGGCGGATATTGCTTACAGCAGATACACGACATTAAATGACAATCGTGAGATAGAGAGGGTAAGTGATCTTAAATCAGATTTTTTGGCAAGTATGAGTCATGAAATCCGCACGCCTATGAATGCGGTCATAGGAATGACTGAGATGGCATTGAGAGAAGAACTTCCGGATGCGGCGAGAAAATATATAAGTCAGATAAAATCATCAAGCAAAATCCTTTTAAATATCATAAATGATATATTGGATTTTTCAAAGATTGAGTCAGGAAAAATGGATATAATACCTGATGAATACGAAATTTTGTCAATGTGCAATGATGTTGCAAGCATAGTTGAGACTCGTCTTAAAGATAAAAATGTTGAATTGCTGCTTTCGATAGAGCCGACGATACCAAAAGTGCTATACGGTGACAGTACAAGAGTGAGACAGATACTTATAAATCTTGCGAACAATGCCGTCAAATTTACGCAAAAAGGCATGATAAATATCACAATAAATTACACCAAAATGAATGATGAAGATATTATGATGTTTATATGTGTGGAAGATACGGGATGCGGCATTAAAAAATCTGATTTCCATAAAATATTTGACTCATTTCAGCAGGTTGACAGTAAAAGAAACAGAGGTGCTGAGGGTACGGGACTCGGTCTTGCGATATGCAAACAGCTCCTTGGTCTTATGCATGGTGATATACAGGTTCAGAGTGAGTACGGAAAGGGTAGTAAATTTTATGTGACACTCCCTCAAAAAATCATAAATCCTGAACCGGCAATAGAGATACAGGAAAAGACTGATATAATAGTGATAGGATATTTTAGAAACAGGTATCTCGCAAGACAGTTTTTCTCCGATGCAAAAAGGCTTGGTCTTATGTCATTTGCTCTGATAGCACCTGACAGACTGGACTGGAGATTTAAGGCGTATGAGGAAATATATAATGGAAAAGATATATATTTCTTTACGGAAGAAAATGATATGGATGAGGAGCTTAAGGAAAATCTTGCAAAATATCCCGATGTTACGGTAGTTGAGATAGTAAATTTCTTTACCGACAGGAAAAATGAAGATGACAAACACCGTGTCGTGCGAAAACCAATATCCGTACAGGCACTTGCGATGGCTTTGGCGGGAGAGGAGTATATTATTGATATGGATGACGGTGCAGATATGGATATAGATTTTATCGCACCGGAAGCAGAAGTGCTTATCGTAGATGACAATTCTATCAATCTCACGGTTACTGAAGGACTTTTAGAACCGCTCAGGATGAAAGTGCATTGTCTGACAAGCGGTATAGAAGCCATAGATTTTGTTACAAAGCATCCTGTTGATATAATTTTAATGGATCATATGATGCCGGAACTCGATGGAATAGAGACTACGAGGATAATAAGAAGATTTCATCCGCAATATGACGATATGCCTATAATCGCACTCACTGCCAATG
>JBNMLR010000263.1:0-4171 GCA_050874945.1 Butyribacter sp.
GTCTTTTTCAGGTACAGATTAAACTGCCGCATAATTATTTATTATCAAAACAGGTGCAGCAGATTGAGAAAAAATATAAAAAATATTTCAGGTTTTCAGGAGTGTTTTTAAACAGTGGATGGGAAAGATTAGACCCTTTTGGAAAAGATTTCAGACATTATTTTATAATGGCATTGGTGGCATTTTGTATTGGAGCTGTGGGAGTTTTTGTAGTAAGCAATGTATTTAAAATACCAATATTGGAGGACAAACATTTTTGGGGACTGTTGCAGACATTGGGTGTGAATTACAGACAATACAGATATTTTTTGCTTTTGCAAATACGCAGCTATACGTTATACGGTATTTTATCCGGCGGGATTATAGGGTATATTGTGGGTTGCCTGCTGATTCCTGTTGTCACGAAAAACTTTTATAATGGTGATGTTGTCAGCCGTATGGGTTTTAAGCCTTGGATAATCATGGTGTGTGTTTTGTTAAGTCTTATCATATCGTATATCTGTTGTTTTAAAGTAGCAAAAGATGTAGTGGAATTGTCACCAAAAGAACTTACAGGCGTATTGATGACAAGCGGGAAGAAAAAAAGCACAAAGAAAATATACAGGGGAAAATATAAAGAACACATATTTGCATATAGGAAGATACGCAAAGAAATAAAACAGGTTATTCCTAATATTTCTTCTTTTGGACTTATTCTATTTCTGGTGATGGTAATCTTTACTTTTTTGTCCAGCATTAACTATAAATATTATATTAAAAATTGGTTAGGGAACATGGATTTTGTTGTTGTATCTCAGAATACGATGAATGGGGACGAACATAAGGAATGTGCTTCTGCGTTAGAAAAATTATCTCAAAAAGTAAACTGCGAGGGGACACTTATCGGAGAGTCGGAAAAAGAATTGGTGTTATTTAATAGTTATGCACCCAAAAAACAAAAAAGCATATTTGATACAACTGAGGTTAAAAAATATCTGAATGATAACGGTTTATTAAACCCTTATCTTCCGGAAAAAGGACATCAGGTGTCCTTAAGAATGTTCGGCATTGATTATAATGTTGTAAATAAATTTAATGTTGTTGACGGCAACATAGAAGAAAAATACAATACTGGAAAATATGTGATATTAACATCGGAAGTTACGGTCGGAGAGAGAGACGGAGCTTCTAAAGAATATAAAAATCCGTTGTATGCTTTGTATAAAGTTGGGGATAAGATTAAGTTATATGGAAAAGAATATGAGGTGATGGCAGTCGTAGATATGCCAAATGTTATAAATTCCGTTTATTCTGCAAATGAATTACCTGTGATAATGCCTTATGATGAGGTTTTAAGCAATGACAATTCAATATGCACATACGGTGAGGTATATGATTTTAATCAGGGAAACAAACAGATACAAAAAGAAACAATGACTAATAAAATAATGACTGCTTACAACAATGAGTTAGAATATGTCTCAAAAGAAAGCATGGAACAACAGCTAAGCGGAATGTCAAAAATGTTATATTCGGTATCTGTTATCGTGTTAAGCCTGCTGATAATAATATTAATGATACATACGGCTAATACCACCGGGTTTTCGATAACAAATGAGAAACATACCTATGCTGTATTGCAAAGTATCGGTATGAAAAGAAAAAGACAGCGGCGTCAGATTATGTGGGAAAGTGTAATCCAGATAGCAATCGCAGCTATTGTCGTAATGGTATTTGGAAGCGTGGTATCGGTATTTGTAATAAGAGGAATATGCGAGTCAAGTGCTCTTTTTGTATATCATTACACAATCCTGCCGGTAATAGTTCTCGGTGTAATGCTGTTTTTGATAAAGTCAGCGAGTGCGATTGTTTCATATGATAAAATATGGAGAAAGTATGATGTGGTCGAGCTGGTGAAGGAGAGGGAATGAAATTATGGACTTTTGAGTCTTGATATGGTAATATATTGAAATGTATCAAGGCTCTTTTCTTTTGAAAGAGTTTTTTTGCGGGCGAAGATTTAGAAGTCTGAATAAGTGTTTAGGACAGTGTAGTAGTCCGTGATTATATAGAAAAATTAAGAAAGGCGGAAACCCTATACAACAGGGATTTCCGGATAGGTACAAGATAAAATGAAACTAGGAATTGTTGGTCTTCCAAATGTTGGAAAGAGTACATTATTTAATTCACTTACAAAAGCAGGAGCAGCAGAAGCAGCAAATTATCCGTTCTGCACGATCGAACCTAATGTAGGAGTAGTTCCGGTGCCGGATAAGAGACTTGATGTTTTGACACAGATGCACAATTCTGCTAAGACTATCCATGCGGTTATCGAGTTTGTTGATATTGCAGGACTTGTCAAGGGTGCATCAAAGGGCGAGGGGCTTGGAAACCAGTTCCTTGCTAATATCCGTGAGGTTGATGCCATCGTTCATGTGGTACGCTGTTTTGATGATACAAATATCGTTCATGTAGATGGAAGTATTGACCCGTTGCGTGATATTGAGACTATCAATTTGGAGCTTTTATTCTCTGACCTTGAGATATTAGACCGCAGATATGCAAAACTTGCAAAGAGCGTTAAAAATGACAAGACACTCGTCAAGGAGTATAATCTTGTTGAGAAGTTAAAAAAGCATCTTGAGGATGGAAATCTTGCAAAGACATATGAGCCGGAAGATGAGGATGAGGAAGAACTTTTAGAGAGTTTTAATCTTTTGACATATAAGCCGGTTATATATGCAGCGAATGTTTCAGAGGATGACTTGGCGGACGATGCAGCTAATAATGAATATGTTGCAAAGGTAAGAGAATATGCTACTAAAGAGGGTTCAGGAGTTTTCGTTATCTGTGCACAGATAGAGCAGGAGATTGCAGAGTTAGAAGATGATGAGAAAAAAGAGTTCTTAGAGGATTTAGGTTTATCTGAGTCAGGACTTGATAAACTTATAGCAGCCAGCTATAAACTTTTAGGATTGATAAGTTTTCTTACGACAGGAGAAGATGAGACAAGAGCATGGACTATCACAGAGGGAACAAAGGCTCCTCAGGCTGCAGGAAAGATTCATACTGACTTTGAGCGCGGCTTTATCAGAGCTGAAGTTGTAAGCTATGACAATCTTGTGGAGCAGGGCAGCATGAATGCAGCAAAAGAAAAAGGTCTTGTGCGTTCTGAGGGAAAAGATTATGTTGTTCAGGACGGAGATGTAGTTCTTTTCAGATTTAATGTTTAATACTATCGGATTTAAGGGGGAAACTGATGGGAGCTGATGTTAGATTTCCGCATTTAGGGATAGAGATTGAAAAACTTGGCAAGAGCATTTCTATCGGTGGTTTTGCCATTGCGTATTATGGCATCATTATTGCTTTTGGCATGGTATGTGGCTATCTTATTGCGGCATGGCAGGCAAAGAGGACAGGGCAGGATAAGGAAATGTATCTCGACCTTGCTTTGTGGGATATTATATTTGCCGTTATAGGTGCAAGAGTTTATTATGTGGTGTTCAGTTGGGATTATTACAGTAAGCATCTGAAAGAGATAATCAATACAAGAGGTGGCGGAATGGCTATCTATGGAGGAGTGATAGCCGGAGTTATCACAACATTTGTTTTCTCGAAGATTAGAAAAGTCTCATTTTTAAAACTTGTGGATACTGCGTGTGCAGGACTTCTTGTCGGACAGATAATAGGACGCTGGGGAAACTTTTTTAACAGAGAAGCATTTGGCGGTTACACGAACGGTCTTTTTGCAATGCAGCTTAAGAGAAGTGATGTGGCACAGTCAAATATCACACATGACATGATAAAGCATCTTGTTGATATAGACAATGTTTCGTACATTCAGGTGCATCCGACATTTTTATATGAGTCATTGTGGAATGTAGTTATTTTACTCATAATAATCTTTTTTACCAAAAAGAAAAAGTATGACGGACAGTTGTTCCTTATATATCTTTTAGGTTATGGTTCAGGCAGGTTCTGGATTGAGGGACTTCGCACAGACCAGCTTTTGATACCGGGAACACATATTGCCGTATCACAGGTATTGTCTTTGGCGGTTGCCGTTGTATCTGCGGTCATACTTATTGTCATGTTTAAAAAGAAAAAAGTTGCAGACAGATAATGTGATGCAGCGGTCAGAAAAAAGTTGCAGATAAATAATGGTAAATGTCAGAAACAGACAGGAATACAA
>JBNMLR010000264.1:0-4162 GCA_050874945.1 Butyribacter sp.
AGTATAAATATGGTAAAATAAAAAAATGGCAATAATAGGTCATACATAAAAATGTAACAGTTCAGTCTTGCATTTCTTACATTCATAAACCTGCCAGCGAGCTGTCAGTCGCTGCTTTGCAGCTTATGTTTACTCATTTCAGAAATGAAAGGCTATTCTGCCATAAAAAGGTACTTAACAATACAATGAACAAGCTCATTGTATTGCCAATTATCTTTTTATGGCTGAACTGTTACATAAAAATAAAAGTTAAGGAAATATAGCAATGGGTTTAAGACAAAAAATTAAAAATAAAGTTAGAGGCGGACTGAGACTGCATAACAGGATGATTCTTATATATATTATAGGCGGAATGATCCCTTTTATAGCTGCAAGTTTATATACAAATGCAAAAAATCAATCTAACATGATAAAATTAAATAAAAATACTCAGGAAAGTGAGATTGAAATACTAAAACGGCAGATTTCAGAGTCAATGACTGTGGCCTCTGATGTGTTAAATCAATTATATGTAAGTTCGGCAGTCAATGATGTTACAAGAAAAACTTACGACAGCATATCTGATTTTGAAAACGAGTGCAATGCAAGACTTGGGATTATTGACCGCTATCTGTCTTATTATAAAAGAGATATATCTGATATAAAGATATTTGTTGACAATAAGCCGATAAGTGCAAATAAGTATTTCTTTTATCTGGGTGATGCCGTAAAGACAGAGAACTGGTATAAGCCGACGATTGAAAGAAACGGAGATGTATGCTGGAATTATGGCGTTGGACGAACTACCAGACAGAAACATATCCAGGTAACAAGGGCGATGAAGGACAAATATGGAAAGATTATAGCGGTATTGTGTGTGCAGTTACAAAATGATTTTATTATAGATACCATTTCAGACCGTTCTATGCATACGGTGCTTTTGTATAATGATAGTGAAATAATATACACAAATTATGCCATGGATGATGATACACCGTTTTTGGCAGAACGGCTTAAAAAAAAGAAGCAGCATGAGTATGCAGGACAGATTACGGTCGGAGTTGAAGATTATCTTCTTGTTTACAATAAGATATATCCACGGATAAAGGGATATGAGTATGAAGACCCGCCGCATTTTACAATTACAACGATAGAGAGATTTCAGGATCTTACATCAAGTATAAATATTAACAGCCTGAAAAGTTATACTGCTGTTATCGTAGGGCTTTTTGCGTCAGTTATTCTGATACTTGTGTTTTCCAAAATGTATTCAAATCGAATGGAACTTTTGCGTAAACAGATGCATTATGTTGCTATTGGAGAATATGATAAGGTTACGCCTATTGAGGGGACTGACGAGATTGCTGAACTTTATAGGGAAGTCGAAAAGATGCGTGATGACAATCGTGAACTTATGCAAAAAATTGTTGAGGAACAGGTTCAGAAAGAAAAGATTCATACGAAACAAAGAGAAGTGGAATTTAAGATGCTTGCCAGTCAGATAAATCCGCATTTCCTTTACAACACACTCGAAACAATAAGAATGAAAGCCAAAATAAACAAAGAGCCTGAAATAGAGGAACTTGTAAAGATGCTTGCAAAGATAATGAGAAGAAATATTCAGGTAAGCGACAAAAAGGTCACTCTTAAATCGGAAGTCCAGCTTATAGAATATTATTTAAAAATACAAAATTACAGGTTTGGAGACAGGATACATTCGCAGGTTATCGTTGATGATGATGTGGAACAGGATGCAAAAGTTCTTCCTCTTATAATACAGCCGTTTGTCGAAAATGCCTTTGTGCATGGTCTGGAATCAAGTGAGGACGGTGGAAATCTTACAGTGCATGTGAGCCGTGACATGGGAGTCATCGTCGTGACAATAGAGGATGACGGTGTCGGAATGGACTATTATCAGCTTGGAAAATTGAGATATGCCATAAATTCAGGTGAGGCGGCAGAAAAAGGTCATATAGGTGTAAGCAATGTAAATCAAAGACTTAAGCTGCAATATGGAGAACAATATGGAGTTACGGTAGACAGTACTCTTGGAAAAGGAACAAAAATAACAATAATGATGCCGTTTGTCTTTGGAGAGTAATGTTGCTTAAAATCAAATAATTTAACTAATTCTAGGGGTAAATATGTCAAAAAAGTATGGTTTTATTTTACGGTATTTACCCCTAGAATTATGTTAAGATATTGGAAATGTGGTGGCTATATGATTATCAGGTAAAAGTAAGGTCACCGGACAAAAAAGTATAGGAGGAAGATTTACTATGAGAAAATCTTTAAGAAAAATTTCAGCAGCAATCGCAGGATGTGCTCTCGCAATGGCACTTACGGTTGGTGCAGTTCCAAATGCAGCAAATGCGGCAGTAAAACCACAGTGCACAAAAGACGGTGAAAAAGCAGGTAAGGCAAAATTTAATCCTGATGGAACATATCATGCATATTTTGGTCTTCAGCAGCAGAACACATGGATTTTCCGTGATCAGTGGTTCAGCCCTACATTAGGTGTAAAGGGAACTGACCTTGCAGGAAATGATTATGCAAGTATTCTTCAGTCAAAAGACGGAAAAGTATTAAAACTGGATGGCAGTGTTACCGATGCCGAGATTACAGGAAACGGTACATATACTATCGGTGTAACAGGTCTTAACAACTGTATCGATTCAGACCTTGACACAAATCCTATATCAATGATTTATGCATCAACAGATATTCCTATCAGTGCTATTAAAGACGGCACAGTTAAGGTTTCAGATGTAAAGATGACTATTGATGGTAGAGAGGCATTCTCAGGAGAGCCTTATACAAATGAGGATACAGAGCTTGTTAAACTTTATCAGTTTGACTGCACAAATACATACAAAAAGGATCAGTTTGAAAATCCATCAATCCTTGCACCATCTGATTCTATTCAGATTACATTTACTATAAGTGGATTCAGCAAGGACAATCCTAATGCAGTTGCAGCTACTCCTACACCGGCAGCAGACTCAAGTGCATCATCATCAACTTCATCAACAAGCAGTACTGAAAGCAATGGAGGTACAAACACAACAGCAGTTGCAGTAGTTGTAGTTGTTGCAGTAGTAGTTATCGCAGGTGTTATAGTATTCGTTAAGAAAAAGAAAAACTAATCAGAGATAAATGATTCTGACTTTTAGTAGGATAATAAATGTTTAAATAAAGACTGCCGCATCTTATTGGTGCGGCAGTCTTTTGATGTGTATCTGCGGTGTAGATGTTTTAAAGGAAAATGTATGTATCAGTAAATATACAGGTTATAAAGATTATTGAATTATATTAAAAATACATTCAAAAAATAAACTAATATTAAACTTGTATGAAAAATAAATGTATTTTCGGTCAATAATTTGTGGTAGTATTTTACACCCCAAATTTATATAATTAAATCAAGAAGAAGGTCAGATAAAAGATAAATGGTTATAAAAGATTTATATAGCCAAAAAGATTATCCAATCATAACTTAGGAGGTCATTATGAAAGAAGAAAAAAAAGAAAGGAGAGGTACGTTAGGCTATGTTTATATAGTTCAGAGACTTATCACTATTTTAGCCATAGTTGCAGCGTTCTTTCCGGCATTTAGTCCATCAAGAATTACAAAATTGATCGACGACACGATTTCATTGTTTACATCAGGTGTTTCATACTCAAGTCTTACAGACGGTGCGAGCAGAGCACTCCGTATGGGCTGGGTTGATGAAACAGTATTTGTTGTAGTATTTATTGGTTCACTTATATTGATGATCGGTATTTGCCTTGCGATTGCAGGTGGATGTATGTCATTAGGAAATCTCAGATTACAGAGACTTGGACTTAAGTTCTCTTTAGGCGGTTCATTAGCTGAGATTGCCGGTGTTGTTCTTTGTTATGTAAGTTACAACATGATTCAGAACAGCGAGAATGTCAGACGTGTAAAACCTGTATTCCCTAATGGAATGATTTTATATGCAGTATTTGCAATCATACTTCTTGTTACAACACTTATCCTTATGGGAGGTATGCCTAAGGCAGATAAGAGCGAGAAGTTTGAAATGGAATCAAAATATAAGCTTTTCCTTATGTTCCTTCCATTTGCAGCACTTGCTTTCGTATTCTGTTACTTACCACTTTGGGGTTGGAGATATGCATTCTCCGATTACAAAGCCGGTGG
>JBNMLR010000265.1:0-4103 GCA_050874945.1 Butyribacter sp.
ATCCTTATCGCATTTATATACTCCGTCGGTGTCATATGATATGTTTCTTTAAAAATCCTCAGAAAATGTCTCTGCGAATAACCCGCTTTTTTTGAAAGTTCTTCCACCGACAAGTCCTGTCTGAAATTTTTTTCAATCCATGTTATGACCTCGCCGAACTTTAACGGCAGTATCTTCTTTTCATTTTCATCACTGCTTAGCCTGTAAATTCTGGAAAGTGTCACCAATAACTCCATAAATTTTGAAGTCAGAAATGTCTTATATCCCTCTTTTTTTAATTTATACTCATTGTTCATAACGGCAATATCAGCCTTAATTTTCTCAAATTCCTCTTTTCCAAGTGACATTCTTCCGGTGAAATGATGATTTTTCACAAGCCCCGGTTCAATATAAAACAACGCCTGAAAACCACTCATCCTGCTTATGTCATATTTTCTCAGATTAAAATATTCCTCCCTGAACATGATATTGCATATCCTGAAATTGTGCGTGTCAAGATAACCGTGCTTCGTGTCGCCGTGCACGATAAAAACCTCGCCCTTTTTAACGGTCATCTTCTCATCCTCAACGACATGGCAGGCCTCCCCCGAAAGAACTATCGTAAGTTCCGAAAAATCCCTGTGGCTGTGAACCGACAGACTGTCCTCGTGCCTGCCATACTGGATAAAAAACGGAAAGTCACTGTCACTTGTAAACTCGCTTAATTCGTAAACCTTAAAATTCTCCACTCTAACTCCCCCCCTTACTTCCTATATTAAGGCACTTGTGAAATTATCTTAATCTGTTATTAACTTGTGCAACCCTAACAAATAATGTTAGCAGGTATTATTTGTTAGAATTGTGCAAGTAACACAAACTACAATAAGTTTCACAACTTTAAAACTTCATGTCCGATTTGTATATTTTTATGTCATAATAATTGATGAAAGCCTTTATTTTTACTGCCATCTTATTTGTATAGTAAGTTTATCTTAAAAATAAAATATTTGCAATATTAATAAAACAGAAAAGAGGTTTTTATGAAATACTTAAATCCAATAGTAAGAGGTTTTTATCCTGACCCAAGCATCTGTGCTGCGAACGGAAAATACTACATGGTTTGCAGTTCAATGCACATTTTCCCCGGTGTTCCGCTTTTTGAAAGCACTGACATGGTAAACTGGAAACAGATAGGTCACTGTCTCACAAGAGCCTCACAGATAGACCTTTACAGTGTCCGCAGTTCAGGCGGTGTTTTCGCCCCTACAATAAGATACAATAACGGCAGATTTTACATGGTTACGACTAATGACAGCTATCACCAGAATTTCTATGTATATACCGATGATATTTACGGAGAGTGGTCTGAACCTGTTATCGTAGACCAGGACGGTATCGACCCATCACTTTATTTTGAAGATGACAAATGTTATTTTATAAGCAACGGAAATGACGCTGACGGCAGAGGATGTATCCAGATGTGCCAGATTGACATTGAGACGGGAAAGAAACTTTCAGAAAGCAAATTCCTCTGGCATGGAACAGGCGGCAGGTTTATTGAAGCACCGCATATCTACAAATTCGGAGAATATTACTATCTGCTTGAAGCCGAGGGCGGCACTGAATACGGTCATATGGTAAATTATTCACGCAGTAAAAATATATGGGGACCTTACACACCATATCCGGATAACCCGGTTCTCACAAACAGAAACTTAGGCGGTTATCAGATACAGGCAGCAGGCCACGGTGATATACTTGAGGACAACGACGGAAACTGGTGGTTTGCGCATCTTGCTTTCAGACAGATACATATGTGGCAGACATACCACCATCTCGGCAGAGAGGTCTGCCTTGTTCCTGTAAAATGGAGAGATGACGGCTGGTTTGAGATTGGCGTAAACGGTACGACACCTATCGAGGTTGAACTTCCTGACAACATCAAATTTGCCCCTCAGAAATTTTCTTATGACAGGACATTTGAAAATCTCGATGAAAAACTCGACTGGTGTTATATAAGAATACCGCATATGGAGAATTATAAGTTTGACAAAAACAGTCTTGAACTTAAAGGAACTGATGTGACTATTGATGATGTTGCATCTCCGACTTTTGCAGGTATCAGACAGACTGAATTTGACCTTGATATTACCTGCGATGTAATACCGGGTGCTGAAAAATCAGGTATATCATTTTATATGGATGAGAAACATCACTATGAAGTAGTTGTCGATAAAAATGATGCAGGAACATTTGTGTATAGCAGACAGACTATCGGCTGCATCTGGCAGGAAAGCGAATATCATAAGATAAATACGGATAAAGTCACTCTGCATATCAAATCAGAAGCAATGCAATATCATTTCTTCTATAAAGACGAAAACGGAAATGATGTTTTCCTCAGTGATGCTGAGACACGCTATCTCTCATCTGAGGTTGCCGGAGGATTTACAGGAACTATTATCGGACTCTTTGCGGTCAATGAAAAAGGTGACGGAGTCAGCAGATTTGAGAAATTGTCGGTAAAACATGAGGCTTAAGATTGATTAGACTTATTAATAAATGACGCAGAAAAGACAGTAAGTTTTTTTCTTCGGGGACACTTTCGTTTGGAGAACATCGTAGCAGTACATAAGCGGGTAAAATACACCCGCTAAGTGCTGACGATGTTCAACACCCCTCAGATAATAAAGCTTACTGTCTTTTCTGCTGTTTGCTGGTTATATGGTATTAATTATTGAAGTTATCAAATGCCGGCTTAGTTATTAAAACTGTGGACAATGTTTTGAGGTCACTGCCATAGTTTTCTGATGGCAGCGGTGCTGTTTTTTTGTCATTATCTTTTTCTTTGTCTTCGTCTATTTTTAATTTTTTTATTTTCTTCCCCTTTTTCCTTTTTTCCTCCGCTTCTCTGTTTGTGTCCGGCAATGCCGCATACTGTGGTGTTTTTCTTATATTCTGTGCTTCATAAGATATTGCCGCCTGTATATATTCTTTCATCGGGTCTTTATCAGGCACACTCATGTTATTGCTTACAAGTGTCTGAAATTCTTCTTTTGATTTACAGTGTTTTGCCTGTTCGGTAAATCTTTTTCGGCACATTTCCACACGGAGTGCTACCTTATACATCTCAGGATCGTGTATCTGAAGATAGTTTTTCTCTGCCGTTGTCAGCCTGCGTCCCTGTCTTAATTTTCTGAGTATTTTGTTGTGATATTCTTTTTCGTCTTCTTCTGACATTTTGCTTGTTGGGTCTAAGATGTCATTTAATGCTTTTTTCCATATCTCAGCCGTGATATTTTGACCGTTTTCTGATTTTTCTGTTGTATTTTTCTCATTTAACAAGTCATTCTTTAATTTTGCGGTGCTCTGAATATTTAAAGTTTCCATATATATCCTCCCTGCTTATACTAAAAATCTCCTTTAAATATATATCGTGTCGGTTTGTAATTTTATGAGTTTGTTTCTCTACCATACTTATTCTATTCCGATTTAATCTGCTCTATCAACTCCAAAACCTTTTCCTCTGTTTCCTCGATTTCGTCTGCTATCTGTGATATACTCTTGCCTTTGGCAAGTTTCTTTTTTATAAGGTCTTTTAAACTTTCGTTTCTTCCATTTTCTTCGCCAATCAGTATTCCTTCACTTCTTCCTTGATTTATTCCCTCATTAATACCACGATTATACATCTTCTTCGCTTCTGTCTCTATCACTTTTCCGCCCATAATTCCGTCAACTCCTTTCCTTATTCTCTCATATTTTCTTGCTATATTATCTACTACTTTTTTTGACAATTCTACTATTATCCTGTTTTCAAGTTCTGACATTTTCCCTTGCTGTGTCAGTTCTTCCATTTTAATACATATTTCTTTAAACTCATTTACAAGTCCCTGTAATAAGTTTTCATCTTCATTATACTTTGGAAAATTTGCTTCATGCGTAAATATATAAAACGGTATGAGTAAATAAATTTCTTTCTCCCATATGTCTTCTAAACTATATGTCTGCATCCTTATTATAGGTATATCATACTTTACCTCACCACCAGGAGTCACAAACCTCATTGTCATAACATCGCCTGTATTTTTGTTTGAACGAAGATATAACACCGCTGAGTGTGGAAA
>JBNMLR010000266.1:0-4096 GCA_050874945.1 Butyribacter sp.
ATCATTGGTGCAAAACAATACTGTTGGGGATTTTGGCAGTTACTATGATATTAGGAAACTCAGAAAAAACATTAGCTTGTGACAATCTTGAATGTGAACAAAGTTCAGAAATTGTTACATTAGCTTCGGTCATGGAAAAAGCTAGCGGTCATTTAAGCATATCAAAAGGAAATGCTGAGATGAAATTGAATTATATAGCTGAGACTAAAATGGACTCAATAGTAGTTTCAGTCAGACTGCAAAAGTATAGTTCCGGAACATGGAAGAGATTAAAAATCTGGGATGATGTTAAGTCTTCGGGAAGAATAATTACAGTAACGAAGAACTATAAAGTGACATCCGGTGGTAAGTATAGAGCTAAGTTTGTAGTTACTACAAAAAATGGTAATAGTCAGAAGACAGAAACATTCTTTTCTAATGTAGTTAATTATTAGATGAGAAACTATGTTTAAAGGAAAATTATTAAAAGTGATGAGGACTATATGTACAATTTAAAGAAAAAGAAAGAGAGGAAGAGACTATGAGAAAAGAGATTAAAAAACTTATAGCGGCAACGATGAGTATGGCGTTGGTACTTGGAGTTGGAAATACGGTGAATATTAAAGCTGGGACAAATGCAGAGGATCCTGTTGCAGCCAGAGCATTTTGTATTTCTGTTAAAGAAAAGTGTGAAGCTTCTATTGCAGAAAAGAGTTCAACAAAAAGAACATCTAAAAAAACAGATAATGCATGGTCAGTAAAATTTATATCTTCAACTGAATCCACATCAGGTAAAACCAGTACAAGATTTTATCTTGGAAAAGTTATATCTAATGGTACGAATCAGTATGGTTCTCCGTTACATACAATTCGTGTAGGTGAAAAAACTAAATATTATTCAGCATATCCAAAAGCGTGTCCGGCAACGGTGTGCTTGTATGCGAGAGATAATGAGGATGGTACAACAGGAGCATATTCAGTTACAGGACGTTGGAGTCCTCAGTCGGGAAATAGACCAGTTAATGATTAAAATTGATTAGACAGTAAAGTAGAGATAACTAAAAAGGTCTGAGGATTTATAAAATTTAATCCTCAGACATATATTACATACGGAGTGTTTATATGAAAAAAGAAAACATTATAAAAATACTTATAGGTATTGTTGCGGTATGCGTAATCGTCATCACTGTTTTAAATCAGACAGGAATAACGAGTCAGATAAAAGAAATAAAAAAAGAAAAGAAGATGGCTGAGGAAAAAAGAAACTGGACATCAAAAGAGTATGGGGATATGAAAATGACGGTCATGATATATGATAATACTCAGGAAACACGACTGCTGGATAAGTATATAGGAGTGACGAAAAGGTCAAATAAATATCCAAATTATTCGGATGAACGGGCTGGATTTGGCGAAACTGTCAGTCAGATAAAAGAGCAGTCAAAAAACTATAAAAAAATAGAAATTTATGAAATATTTAAGACGGAAGGAAAATATTCCAAGTTCAATTATTATTTTTGTTTTGTGCCGTTTGATTGTGATTATGTTTTAGTCGAAGGAAAAAAATATAAAACACAGACGGGCAGGATTAAAACAAAAAAAGCCGGAACGGTTAAATTTAGGATAGCTACATTTGTAACAAAGGAAATGCTCGTGTCAAATTACAATGAAGATACCGTAGCTTTTTATGACACTTCGGGAAATGTGCATAGACTGCCAAAGTAGTAGTTTAGGAGGAAAACAATGTTAAGAGGAGAGTTATATAAATGTATAAGGACATGGAAATCAAAGGTTATAATGCTTATAGCGATAATTTTCAGTTTACTGCATACATTTGATGCTATTTTTTATACAGGGACAAGTGATGTAAAAATGAATCCTTTTCATCCGGCATATGCATCTTTTATAAATGGAATATCGGCAAAGGGAACATATAGAACTTATTTTTTGTGGATAATGCCTGCATTGTTTATGCTTGCATATTGTAACAGAAGTTCGGCAGAAAAAAAGAAAAATACAGACATAATTTATTATACGCGTATTGGAAGAAAAAAATATTTTTGGGGAAAAATAAAAGCGGCGGGGATAGTGGCAGGTATTATAAATCTGATTCCCAATATAATAAGTATAGTATTGGCAATAATATTTTTGCATGGAAAACACGGCTTTGAAGATATTGAAATGTGGTCGGTAAATGAGGCGGGACCATTTATATATTGGTGTGTGCATTATCCGTATGTGGCATATGCGTTTTTTTTACTGTCAAACCTTATTGTTACAATACTTTTAGGAATGATGTGTCAGAGTATTGTGTTTATAGTTGAAGATTCAAGACTTTCCATGCTTGTTGCAATCGCTATATGGATGGGAATTTATTTTGGAAATCAATACTGTTTCATAAGTCCTATTCTGCAGCCTTTCGCAGCCGATAATACATTACAAATATTTATTTCAAGGTATGTGCGGTATATACCGATGATTGTTGTATGGTTGGTAGCCGCATATTATAAGGTGGTGAAAAAAAGTGACAGAATCTAATGACGGTGTAAAATTATGGTTAAAGGCGATTATAATTACATTGGGGATACTTTTGATTTTTTGGGTAGGTTTTAATTTAACTGTTATTTTGGGGGCAGAAACTATTAAGGATAATAATATATCGGATATTGTAGTTGGAAGATATCAAAATTGTAGTAAAATGCTGGCTGTTATTGTACCTAATATATATGCATTGGTGTTTTACTATATATTTGGTGTGAGTGATTCATATATAATTTTAAGATATGGAAGAAGAAGATATGAAAAAGTGGAAACTTTAAAGATATTTATATGTTCGGTAATATTTGCTTTTGAATATTTTTTTGTTGATATTGTGTTCATGACAGTTTTTGGAGGGATTAAACTTCTTATAGCGGACTCATATTATCAATTTGTTTTTTTTAGATTTATAATGATGACTTTTTACGTATATCTGATAGGAATGACATTATTTTTTCTAAGAAATTTGTTGAATTTTAATAAAATATATCTGTTGTGTGGGGCAGGAATATATTCATTTCTTGGAATACTTTATTTTGCAATCCAAAAAGCTGTTTCACCTGCGTATTGTATGGATTTTTCATCGAAATGGTTTTTAGAGAATACATTTGACTCTTTTACTTACATAATAAATCTGGCAAAATTATTCTTTGCATCGCTTATATTAAAATATTTGGGAGAGATTGTCTTTTTAAGAAGGGATATTTTGGGAAATGAAGAGAACTAAAATAACATATATCTGTGCAATGATAGTCATATTTATTTCAGGAATATGTCTGTCAGGGTATGGGGAAGAGATGATGTATTGTGGTGTGGGATTTGAGAGCATAATAGGACCTTATCTGTTTTCGGCACTAAGTTTTATCTGTTTTACGATTGTTGAGAAAAATAATCCTCTTTCAATGTTTGCGGATGGAAATCTTGCAAGAATGATGCGCATACATTCCAGGAGAAAGGCAGTTACATACGATATTGTCCGTATATTTATAACGGTATTTGTATTGCAGGTGTGTGAGGTTATTGCAATTTTAACAGGTTCACTGTTATGGCATAAGAGTTTGTCGGTGAGTGTATTGATTCAATATTTTTTGATGAATTATATTATAAGACTGCTGCTTATTTATGTGCAGTATTTCTTAGAACTTAATATTGCATATAATTTTGCATTTATTGCAATATTTCTTGTTTATGTGGCGGGTTTGTTTGCAGGAATGCACTTATATGAGAAGATTATGGAAGAATCGGATATACACAAACAAAATCTGTATAAATTCATAAATAAGTGTGACTTTTTAAATTATACGAGTGTACCACGCACGAGAGAACTTGTCGGTAACAGTATTACCCCGGCGGGTATCATAATTTTATTTATAATTCTTGTGTTGGTTATAATAAAGATTTATGTAAAACATATTGATCTGCTTAAAAAAGATTAGGCGGTTGCAAAACTAATTATATGTTGTGTTATTTATAATGCTATAACAAATAATATCGCAGGCACGCTTTCACTGCCTGTCACGCGTAACAGTACTAAAAGTCAGCAAAATACGCTGACAAAGTGCTGACGGTGACAGAGTAC
>JBNMLR010000267.1:0-4091 GCA_050874945.1 Butyribacter sp.
AATATTAATATAATTATAACTCATAGACATATTAGATTCAACTACAATAACTTTTTTGAGTTTTCCTATTTTTCAGAAACATAAACAATATAAAAATAACAATTTAGAATTGAAATTTTTTAAATCATATTGATACAATCATTCCAAAATAAAAATTTAATTGCAACTCTTATCACAGGCTGTATAAACTTAATTCTTCATTCCTTTAAAATATATTTTTCTTTAAATATCTGCAACTTTTTGTCAACAAACTTTATCATTTTAGGTTCAATCAATTTTATTCTAAAGACATCTATAATACTGCATACCAAAAATACAGAAATAACTATTACAATCGCATATATTGGAAATAAAACTTTATTATACCAAAATGTATCAATCCTCAATATTCCATGCCAAATAAATTCTCTCGCAAAAATTGAATCATGAATAAGATATATACCAAATGTAGTTTTTGCTACTTTATTAATCATATCATTCTTAAATTCAAAACTTAAAAAAAATAAAAATATTGCAATCGAACATACTACAACCGGAATTGACAAAATAATACCATTGTCAAGCATAACTACTATCGTATCAGATATACTTGTACCTTTATTGTTTATCAGATATTTCTTTTCGTCTACATTATACATAATGATAAAATCTATAACCCATGCCAATATCATTGTCACTAATAATAAGCTTCTTACCCCCCCCATTTTCTATTTTTTTAGTGTCGACGCATTTTCTTATATACCCACCTATTAAATAAAACATCACACCTCTTTGAACCTGCCAGTATTCACTTAATAATGTTCCATTTAAACTATATACAAAAAACCATACTACTATAATGAAAACAATATACCCATTTTTATTAAGTCTGCTGACTACAGAATTTATTAGTGGTGTCAATAACATAAGGTATATATACGCTGTTAAAAACCACCAACATCCTCCATTTGTATTTGGAACCACCAATGATTTAACTATTATACTTAACAACTCACTAATCTGAACATCAATAAATTTATATCCAAGAAAAGCTGCTATTAAAAATGTTACTATTGAAAAAACTCCATAATATATCCCTTGTAAGGTAACCCTTTTTAATGAGAAACTTGTTTTTTCTATCATAAAATATCCTGTTATCATAAAAAAACACGCCACACCGATCATACCACCCGGATTTAAAAATGATACAAATAGTTTATTTAACATCTTTCCATTATTCCATATTTGATAAGCTGCTTTCGTTTCTTTACAATGTTGTATTCCATGACATGCCATATGACTTGCTAAAATCATAATCATAGCAACAATTCTTAATAACTCAATATTTGAATTTCTTTTTTTCATTTTATTTATATCCTTTGTACATTATTTTTTATAATTAATCTCTAAAATAAATATCTCTTGTATATACTTTTTCTATAACATCCTCTAATTCATCATTATATCTGTTCGCTATTATCTGATTGCACATACCTTTAAATACATCTAAATCTTTAATAACCTCACTTCCAAAGAATTCTTTTTCTTTCAATGTAGGCTCGTATATGACTACTTTAACACCTTTGGCTTTTATTCTTTTCATTACACCCTGAATACTGCTTTGCCTGAAATTATCAGAATTTGCTTTCATAGTAAGTCTATATATTCCTATAGTACATTCATGTCCCGGAGTTCCATCATGCCCCGCACTTGTCTCATCGTAATATCCTGCACGCTGTAACACTCTTTCTGCAATAAAATCTTTTCTTGTCTTATTTGCATCAACTATAGCAGCAATAATATTATTAGGAACATTTTCATAGTTAGCTAACAACTGCTTTGTATCTTTCGGCAAACAATAACCACCATATCCAAAAGACGGATTATTATAGTGGTTGCCTATTCTTGGATCCAGACCAATTCCCTCTATTATCTGCTTTGTATTTAATCCTCTCACCTCTGCATATGTATCAAGCTCGTTAAAAAATGACACTCTCAAAGCCAAATATGTATTGGCAAATAACTTTATAGCTTCTGCTTCAGTCAAATCGGTAAACAACACATCTATATCCTTCTTTAAAGCTCCCTCTTTTAAAAGTTCTGCGAATCTTTTTGCAGCTTTACTTAATTTTTCACTTTCCAATGGTGCTCCAACTATAATTCTTGAAGGATACAGATTATCATATAAAGCCCTGCCTTCACGCAAAAACTCCGGGCTAAATATTATATTGTCCATCTCCATTTTCTCTCTTATCATTTTTGTATAACCAACCGGAATTGTAGATTTAATAACAACAATGGCATTTGAATTATATTGTTTTATAAGCTTTAAAACTACTTCTACTGAACTTGTATCAAAATAATTTTTTACCGGATCATAATTCGTTGGTGTAGATATGATGATATAATCTGCATCTGTATATGCTTTTTTTGCATCGGTAGTCGCATGAAGATTCAAGTTTTTATTAGCAAGGAATTCTGAAATTTCCTTATCTACAATAGGTGATTTTTTATTATTTATCATTTCAACTTTTTTTTCAATTATATCAACCGCCCAAACTTCATTATTCTGTGAAAGCAATACTGCATTCGACAATCCTACATATCCCGTTCCCGCAACTGCTATTTTCATTTATTTTTCCTCCTTGTTATTCTCTTAAATTCACTGTACACTATATTTTCTTTTAGCAAAAATAATAATACAAAATATGTCACTGAGCAACATAAAACCATTAACAAAGTATAAGCTATAAAATTACTATTTTCTATTCCAGAAAGTATAAAATAAAAAACAATCATCGGACAAGCTGCCACAAACATTTTTATATATTCACCTATACCGGTATTTTTTATATTAATGTATCTTTTTCCCAGTCCAATCGATATTAGCATTACCATCCCTTCAGCCATTACTGTAGCTATAGCCGCCCCATTATAACTAAAATAAGGAATTAAAACTACATTCATTATTATATTGGATATGGCTCCTCCACATGTTGCCCAAAATATTATCTTTTCTTTTTTTATTGGCATAAAAATCTGATATGCTATAAAACCGTTTATCGGTGATAAAAATAAATTTAATACTAATATTCTTACCGTTGGCACTGCATCCATATAACTTGCTCCGGATATTAACATAATTATCTGTGGTGCTAACAAAAACATACCAAACATTGCCGGAATAATCAAAAGAATTAACGATTTGAATACACTTGTCAATAAACTATTATACTCATCTTCTTTATCGTTGCTTTTATAAAAGGATAATCTTGCCAATACAACCGTGCATATTGATTTTATCAACTGACACAATACCTGATTCATCTTTGTTGCAGCAGTGTAAATCCCAACTTCTCTATTACTCTTCATAGTTCCCAGCATTGTTATATCTGAATTCAAATAAATCACCGAGGCTACGGACACTCCAAACATATATGTCATTGGCTTTAAATGTTTTTTTATATCAGCAAACTTAATCTTTCTAATTGATATTTTAACATATCTTTTACTATGAATAAAATTTAATACATTAGAACCTGCCGTTGCTAATACCGTTAATCCAATATACCATGCTGCATCATTTGAATTTCTGACTAATGCAAATAATAAAATCAACGAAATTACCTGAAATACAATAGATCTTATCGTTATATACTGATACTCCTCTATCAGTTCATATAACCATTCTATTCCAATAGTTGAAAAAAATATTGTTGTGCAATTTATTGCCAGTAAAAATCTATAACTCTTAAAATATGGTAACAAAAATACAACTATAAAACTACCATATGCTATAATCATCGTAAAAATATTTATATAAAACATTTCAGAAACAAATCTGTTTAATTTTTCTTTATCATTTCTTATTTTTGCTCCTTCTGTTATCGCATAATTGCTTATTCCAAATGCTGCTATAAGCTGAAAATAACTTACTATAGTACTAACATATGTCACCTTTCCCAAGCCATATTCTGTCAATACTCTGGATGCGTATGGAAAAGTAATCATAGGAAATACAATAGTCATTAAAACACGAATGAAGTTCATTATAAAATTATATTTTATTGATTTATAATTAGCCAAATTATCTCTCCTATTATTTCTGACAC